>JAYVNZ010000243.1:0-12614 GCA_043758185.1 Gemmatimonadaceae bacterium
ACCGTAAATGAAACGTCGAAAGCATGCTGTCGTCCTGAGCGCAGCGAAGGACCTGCTCCTGGCCTGGGAAAGCAGGTCCTTCGCGTTGCTCAGGACGACGATCTGTGCTATCGCTATTTCATGAACAGTCCACTAGTGGGAATGCACGTCGTGCTGGTGCATCCCGAGATTCACTGGAACACCGGCAATGCGGGGCGCACCTGTCTCGCGGCAGGCGCCACACTGCACCTGATCGAACCGCTCGGCTTCTCGCTCGACGATCGTGCCGTGAAACGCGCGGGACTGGATTACTGGGAACACGTTGACGTGCGCGTCTGGCCCAGCTGGGCGGTGTTCGAGAAGGAGCTCCCGACGCTCGGCGAGCCCTGGTTCTTCTCGACGAAGGCCACGCGGCAGTTCTGGAATGCGCCACTCGGCGCGTCGGACGGAGTCGTGCTTGTGTTTGGACGAGAGACCGGCGGGCTGCCATCCGACCTGCACGAGCGCTACGCCGATCGCTTCCTGGCCATGCCGATCCTTTCACCGCTCGTGCGATCCCTCAACCTGTCCACGAGCGTGGCGATCGCAGCGTACGAGGTGCTTCGCCAGCGTGCAGGGGGTGTCGGGCCGTCGCGCGAATGAAGGGCGACGACCCGACCCGGGAGCGCCGTCAGCCGCCGGGCCGACGCTGCGGCAGCGCGGTGGGGGGCAGGATGTTGTTGAGGCGCATGTAGTTCGATAGCTGGCTGTAGTGATCCGCCATGTCGATGACGTGGCCGAGTACCATGGTCACGCGCGACGCGTTGCGCGAGTTGCCGTTGAAGGTCATCGTGATCTGGTCGCCGAGGCTGGCGTCGTTGAGCTGGGCAAATGCGCTCTCGCAGAAGGCGAACGATGCCTTGACCTTCGCCACGAGCGAGTCCTTCGGCCATGTGGCTTTCACGGAGTCGGCAGTGGAGCTGTCCTTCGGGGAGATCGGGGCCTTCATGGAGCCGAAGTTGTTGCAGAAGAAATAGTTGTCGCTCGCCAGATGCTGGGCGATATAGCCGATGCTGAGCTGCGCGGGCGTGGGCTTGTACGTGAATTTCGATTCCGGAATGGAGTCGAAGGCCAGGGCGAGGTTGCGCTGCAGGTTCATGGTGCGGCCGCGAAACGCAGTCGTGATTGGATTGGCGGGTGCGGCTGCTGCGGGCTGCTGGGCGGCGAGGGCAACAGGCAGGGCCAGTGTCAGGAGCGCGGCGTGCAGGATCTTCATACGTTCTCCATGGAGAAGGCGGCAGTGGATTCGGGATAGTGGGTGGAGCGGCGGAGTTTCGCAACAGTGCCTCCTTGCCAGCGCATCGCGGCCGTGCAACCTTCCCGCCCACGCCGTCCGATCACCCATGCCCCTGCCATCGCGTGCGCATCGCCCCGCCATCACTGGACGATATCCATGCCGCGCGAACGCGCATCGCGGGCGTTGCCATGCGAACGCCGCTCGTGCGGTTCACTGGCGACGCGGGTCGCGACATCCACCTCAAGCTGGAGAACCTTCAGCCCATTGGATCGTTCAAGCTGCGCGGTGCAGCCAATGCAATGGCGATCGCCTCATCCGCCGACCTGGCGCGGGGCGTGTACACCGCGAGTGCGGGCAACATGGCGCAGGGCGTAGCGTGGTGTGCCCGGGTGCGCGGCGTTCCCTGCCGGGTGGTGGTGCCGGAACACGCACCGAGGGCGAAGACGGACGCTATCGAGCGGCTGGGCGGTGAGGTGATTCGCGTGCCATTCGACCAGTGGTGGCAGACGCTCGTGGATCGCGGGCATCCGGACTTCGACGGATTGTTCATCCATCCGTTCGCCGATACGGCGGTCATGGCGGGAAACGGCACGCTCGCGCTCGAGATCTTCGACGACCTTGCCGAGATCGATGCGATCATCGTTCCGTATGGCGGAGGCGGCCTGGCGTGTGGCATTGCCGCTGCGACGTGTGCGGTGAGTCCGCGCACGAAGGTGTACGCGGTGGAAGTGGAGACGGCAGCGCCGCTGCACGCCTCGTTGGCCGCGGGCCGGCCCGTACCCGTCACGCGCACGCCAACGTTCATCGACGGGATGGGGAGCGGAGGCGTGTTCGTCGAAATGTGGCCGCTGGTACAATCGCTGCTGCCCGGGAGCATCGTGGTGAGCGTCGCGCAGGTGGCCGCCGCCGTGAGAACGCTGGCCGAGCGTGCGCGGGTGGTTGCCGAGGGCGCTGGTGCGGCGGCACTTGCGGCCGCGCACTATCCGGAGTTCGACGGCCAGCGCATCGTATGCATCGTGAGCGGCGGTAATATCGACCTCGACACCCTCGCCACGATCCTGCGTGGCGAACTACCCTGAGCCTGAAGGTGCGGCATGCCCGACAGTGATGTGGAGTATTATCCCTTTCCCGTGAAGACCTCACTCCCGTTTTCGGCCGCGGTGCGCGTGGGGGAGATGCTCTACCTGTCCGGTCAGATGGGAACGGCGTCGGGCACGGACAAGCTCGTGCCCGGGGGAATCGAGGCCGAGACGCGCCAGACGCTGGCAAACATGAAGGCAATTCTCGAGCGGCATGGTTCCTCGCTGGATCGCGTGGTGAAGTGCACGGTGATGATGGCGGACATGGGCGAGTGGCCGGCGATGAATGCGGTGTACATTCAGCACTTCACGCAGCATCTCCCGGCGCGCAGTGCGTTCGGGGCATCGAGCCTGGCGCTCGGCGGCCGGGTGGAGATCGAGTGCATTGCTCTCGTGTCGTCCTGAGCGGAGCGAAGGACCTGATTTCGCTGATCGACAAAGCAGGTCCTTCGCTTCGCTCAGGACGACACCACCTTTTCCGAGACAATCTCCGTGACCAGCAAGACCGCAGGATTCGAGGCCCGGTCGCTTTCGACGTCGTTGACCGTGAAGGACATCCAGGCCAGCCTGGCCTGGTATCGGGACGTCATGGGATTCACTGTCGACCAGCAGCACGAACGAGAGGGCGTCGTGCGCGGGGTGTCGTTCTCCGCCGGAGCCGTGCGGCTGTTGATCAACCAGGACGATGGCGCCAAGGGGATGGACCGGGTGAAGGGCGAGGGGTTCTCGCTGATGTTCACCACGAGCCAGGACATCGATGCCATCGCGAGGGGAATTACCGAACGAGGGGGCACGCTCGATTCCGAGCCGGCGGATATGCCCTGGGGAGCGCGCGTATTCCGGCTGCGGGATCCGGATGGATTCCGGTTGGTGATAACCTCCGAACGGTCGAATCCATAGAACCGCAGCCGATATCTGGCGTCTGAAGTCGGAGATCGGACACCTGAAGTCGGGCGTCTGAAGTCGGACATCGGGCGCCGCGCCACCAGTGTCTGCGCATGGTGGGTTGTCCTCTTATGTGACGTCAGGAGCCGATGGGTGACATCAGACATCGCACCCAACGTCAAACGCAGGGTGTGACGTCAGATGTCCCCTATCGGCTTCTGACGTCATACAAGAGAACCACCCGACGCGGCGCAAACCGTGGTGGCGCGGCGCCTGATGTGAGATATCAGATTTCGGACTCGGATATCAGATCTCAGTAATCGGACTTCAGAACTCCGATCCGTACCGAGCCTTTGCGCGAGCGGTCGATTTGCTCATCTTCCTCCCGACTGCTTTTCCGCCCACTCGAGCCTGAACTCCGCCATGCACCAGTTCCGTCGCGCCCTCGCCATCGCTGCACCCGTCCTGCTCATCGGCCTGTCGTCGCCGAGCCGAGCCCAGTCTCCCGTTTACGTCGCCGGAAAGCTGACGTCCTCCCAGCAGGTCACGCGCGCCATCTACAAGGAGCTGGTGGAGATCAACACCAGCGTGACGACGGGCAACGTCACCAACGGCGCCGTGGCCATGGCCAAGCGGTTCCGCGAGGCCGGCATCCCCGACTCGGACATCTTCATCGGCGGGCCGCGGGCGGACAAGCACAACGTGGTGGCGCGGGTGCGCGGGAAGAACCCGGCGGGGCGCAAGCCGGTGCTGCTGTTGGCGCACATCGATGTGGTCGAGGCGCTCAAGTCTGATTGGTCGCCTGAATTCGATCCGTTCATCTTTACGGAGAAGGACGGCTACTACTACGCGCGTGGCATTGCGGACGACAAGGCGATGGCGTCGATCTTCGTGGCCAACCTGCTGCGCATGAAGACCGAGGGCTACGTGCCCGATCGCGACATCATCGTGGCGCTCACGGCTGACGAGGAAAGTGGCGCCTTCAATGGCGCTGACTGGCTGGTGAAGAACCACAGGAATCTCGTGGACGCGGGCATCGTCCTCAACGAGGGTGGCGGCGGTGTGCTGCGCGACGGCAAGCCGCTGTTCAACACGATCCAGCTGTCACAGAAGATGACCACGAACTACACGCTCCAGGTCACGAACCGCGGCGGTCACTCGTCCGTGCCGCGCAAGGACAATGCAATCACGTCGCTCGCCGACGCGCTGGCCAAGGTGGGCCGCTACGAGTTTCCTGTCACGCTCAGCGACGTGACGCGTGCATTCTTCACCCAGACCGCCCCGCTCGAAACGCCGGCCATGGGGAAGGCGATGCGAGCTCTCGTGGCGAATCCGTCCGACAAGGCTGCGGCAGCGGTCGTCGCGAGCGACGCGAAGTACAGCTCCATGCTGCGCACCACCTGCGTGGCAACGATGCTGTCCGGCGGACACGCCACCAATGCGCTGCCGCAATTGGCCGAGGCGAACGTGAACTGCCGGATCTATCCCACGGACACGCCCGAGGCGGTACGCACCGCACTGGCGCGCGCGATTGGCGACACCACGGTAAAGGTGCTGATCAAGTCGCAGCGCCCGCCATCCCCGCCGGCGACGATGATGCCGGAGATCATGCAGCCGGTGAAGCAGGTGACGCGCGAGTTGTTCGGCAGCATTCCCGTGATTCCCACGATGTCCACGGGCGCGAACGATTCACGGTTCTTCCTCACCATCGGCGTGCCGTCGTATGGCGTGTCGGGATTGTTCATGGACCCGTCGGTGGATGCGCGCGCACACGGGCGCGACGAGCGCATGCGCATCCAGTCGTACTACGAAGGGCAGGAGTTCCTGTATCGCCTCACGAAGCTGCTGGCGACGAACCCCGCGCCGGTACCGTGACGGTCCGCTAGTGTAGTGAAGCCAAAGTGTCGTTCGCTTTCTTGACCTTCACGAGAATGGCCTTGACCGAGGCAGTCCAGGTGAAGGGCGTCGGATCGGTGTTGCGCTGCGTGATATACTCGCGGATCGCCTGTTCGAGTTCGCGGACGGAGGTCACCGCAAGACGCCGCAGTTGGCGCGTGGTGAGCTCGCTGAAGAAGCGCTCCACCAGGTTAAGCCACGAGGCCGAGGTCGGGGTGAAATGGAAGTGCACGCGCGGATGCTGGCGCAGCCACGTCTCGACTTCAGGCGTCTTGTGCGTCGCGTAGTTGTCGAGGATCACATGCACACTCAGGCCCTTGGGCACCTTGCGTTCAATCTGCGTCATGAAGCGAAGAAACTCGTCGCGACGATGCCGAGGATGGCACGCATGCTCGATGCGCCCCGTCGCCACATCGAGCGCGGCGAACAAGGTCGTCGTCCCATGCCGCTCGTAGTCGTGTGTCATGGTGCCCGCGCGGCCCTTCTTCATGGGCAGTCCGGGCTGCGTGCGATTGAGCGCCTGGATCTGGCTCTTCTCATCGACGGAGAACACGACGGCGCGCTTCGGCGGATCCACGTAGAGCCCCACAACATCGCGCAGCTTGGCGACGAATTCGGGATCTGTCGACACCTTGAAGGTCTCCACCAGGTGCGGCTTCACGCCGTGCGCGCGCCAAATCCGTGCGACCGTGGTCTGGTGCACGCCCGCCTGCGCGGCCATCAGCCGGGTGCTCCAGTGGGTGCCCTGATCCGGCGGGGGCGTATGGAGGGTCGCCTCGATGATCGTCGTCTCCATCGCGGGAGTGATCTGCTTGGGCCGGCCTGGACGGGGACGGTCCGCGAGGAGCCCCGCGGCGCCCTCGGCGTCGTACCGATTCAACCATCGACTGACCGTGGGCCGCGAGACGTCCAGCAACGCGCAGATGGCCTCGCCCGCTTGGCCGTCCGCGGAGGCCAGTACGATGCGCGCGCGCTCCAGCACCCGGCGCGGCGTCGTGCGCGCTCGCACCCACTGTTCAAGCATCGCGCGATCCCCACGTCGCAGCGTCGTCACACGAATAGGAAGTGGCATGGCCAGCAAGATACCACTTCCGCCAAGGATATGCACGCTATTTCTGCTTCACTACACTAGCGACTGGATGACGGCACGAGCAGTCGTGCCCGTGCCGTCACTCCCGGCTCGTCGCTCGTGAACATGACGAGGGCCAGCCGGCCGGCCAGCAGGTCGCGGCGATCGACATCACCAAGCACCACGGCACCGCGTGCGCGTGTGCCTCCCTGCGCAACAAGGCGTCGTACGATCGGACCGGGGATGCCAGCGGAGTCGCGAGCGATGCTGACCGCGTAAACGTGACTGGCCGGCACCCCCACGACACGTGTGTCATAGGTAAGCGTGCGCCGACTGGCATCGAATGTAAAGGCGCTGCGGGCGGTCGCGAGCGCGCCTCGGGCCGCGGCAGCGAAGGCGACGGGCGCGGGCGCCTTTCCATCCACCAGCCTCGGCGTTGTGCTCGGCGCCCGTCGCGGATGCGTGGACTGCTCGTAGTCGTACGCCAGCGACAGCAGGTCTGCGTCGGCCAGTGGCCGGCCGAGCAGTTCCACCCCGATCGGATTGCCGTCGGGAGTGAATCCCGCGGGCATGCTGAGCGCGGGAAGTCCCGTCACGGCACTCAGCCCGCAAGTGCTTCCGCGCGCGGGCTCGCCGATCAGCGCGGCCTTTCGCCGCATGGTGGGATAGACGAGCGCGTCGTAGTGATTGGCGTCGAGGAACGCGATGACCATCGCGCGCGCCTCGCTACGCCTGGCCAGCAGGGCTCGATACGCCGGGTTGTCGCGCGTACCCAGGCTGTCTCGGCGCCTGAACGGCTGGTCCAGCGCGGCATCATACAGGCCGGCGGCGAGAATGTCATACAGGCCGGCGACATGCGCGCCCGGTGCACCTGCCAGGAAATCGATGAGGTCATACTTGAACTCGTAGTCGATGGCACTCGAGCTGTTCACGAGGCTGTCGAGACCGGGGATGACGACGTCGGTTGCCACCGCACCACGCGCCGTCATCCTCCCAATGGCAGACCGCACGACGCGTGCGCCTTCCTGGTCGTCGAGCTCCGTTCCGAAGAGCGAGGTGAGGACGGCCAGACGCTTCCCGCGGAGCGATGTCGCATCCAGGGTCGCCACAAATCGCGGCAGTTGCTTTCCATTCAGAATGCGCGTGGACGAGTCTGCCGCATCCGCGCCAACGGTGGCATCCAGCGCAATGGCCAGGTCCATCGCCGAGCGCGCGAGCGGCCCGCCGACGTCCTGTGAGTGCGACAGGGGCACGATGCCGGCGGTGCTGGACAGACCCTTGGTCGGTCGCAGGCCGAACAGGTTGTGTACTGACGCCGGAATGCGAATGGAGCCGCACGTATCGGAGCCCCACGCGACGGCGGAAAAACTCGCCGCCACTGCAGCGCCGCTGCCGCCACTGGAGCCACCGGGATTGCGATCGGGATCATACGGATTGCATGTCTGCCCGCCGAGTGAACTGATGCTGGTGATGCCGGCGGCAAGTTCGTGCATGTTGGACTTGCCGAGTATGACGGCGCCGGCATCGCGGAGCCGCTTCACCTGGAATGCGTCGTACGGCAGCTGCAGTCCCGCGAGCGCGACCGAGGCCGCGGCGGTGGGCATGTCGCGTGTGGCGTAGTTGTCCTTCAGCAGCACGGGAATGCCATGCATCGGCCCGCGCACCTTGCCCGCGCGTCGCTCCGCATCGAGGGCCATGGCGTCTGCGCGGGCGTGCGGGTTGAGCCGGATGATGGCGTTCAACGCCGGCCCTGCGTGGTCGTACGCAGCGATCCGCGCCAGGTAGGCATCGACAAGGCTGGCGGACGTCGCGCGGCCTGACGTCATCGCTGCCTGGAGTTCCGTGATTGACGCTTCGTACACGATGTCGCGCGGCCGGTCGCGCGGAGTTCCCTGCGCATGCACCGGTGTGCTGCCCAGCAGCAGGATGATTCCCATCATGGACATGCGCATGCGTGGCTCGCGAGGCTGCATTGTTGATCGAGCGTCGTGACGCCCGCATATTGAACGTCTTCCCTGCATGGAGATTTAATGATTCGTCGCCTTTTCGCGATACTCGTTGTGCCGGCCCTTCTCGGCGCACAAGCGCAGCCGGTTCCGCAGACCAGCGCCAAACCCGGCTGGATGTGGACCATGGACTCCGTGCGCACGGTGGTTGGCGCGGTGCGGGCCGGTCGCTCGCTGATGCCCGCGTCATGGCCCGGTGGTGCGCGCGTCGCAGTGCTCCTGTCGTTCGACGTGGACAACGAGACGGTGGCGATACGCTATGGCGAGCCCACAGTCGGCACACTCGCGCAGGGAGAATTCGGCGCCAGGCGCGGACTGGGTCGCATCGTTCGCCTGCTCGACGCCAGGAAAATCCCCGCCACTTTCTTCATTCCATCGGTGAGCCTCGCGCTCACACCCACGATGGCGGACACGATCAAGCGAAGTGGCCGGCACGAGTTCGCCGTGCATGGCTGGATTCACGAACTCAATGCCAGCCTCCCGGATTCCGTGGAGCGCGCGCTGCTGGGCAGGGCGGTCAGGGAGCTGACCCAGCTCACCGGCATGAAGCCCACGGGGTATCGCGCGCCGAGCTGGAACTTCAGTCCCAACACGCTGCGCATCCTTCGCGACATGGGCTTTCGCTACGAGAGCTCGCTCATGGCCGACGATCGCCCCTACGAGTTGCTCCAGAATGGCGCCCCCACTGGTCTCGTGGAGCTGCCCGTGGAATGGATCCTCGATGACGCGCCGCTGTTCGATCCGCGCGGTGCCCGGTACAGTTCCCCGCGCGAGGTGGCCCAGGTGTGGATGGACGAGTTCGACAAGGCGCTGGAGGAAGGCAGCGCGTTCGTGCTCACGCTCCATCCGCACGTCTCAGGTCACCGGTCGCGCATCGTGGCGCTCGAGATGCTCCTCGCGCACATCAAGGCGAAAGGCGGGAACAAGGTGTGGTACGCAACGCACGCCGACGCCGCCGAGTACGTGCGCAAGACAGCAGCGCTCGGCGAACCCATCGCGCCGCGATGAAGCGCGTGGTGATCGGCGCGAATGCTCACGCCGTATTATCGGAAGCACTGCTGCGTCGCCGGCCCGATCTCGAGGTCCGCGGGCGACGCTATACAGACGTGACCGCCGATGACCTGCTCTGGGGCGATGCCTACCTCGGTTTCAAGCGGCCACCGCTGCCGGACATGGGCAACATCCGGTGGGTGCATTGCACGGGAGCCGGAGTTGATGCGTGGCTGCTTCCGGAGGAACTTCCGCGCGACATCCTGCTCACGCGAACCACGGAGTCATTCGGTCCGATGATTGCCGAGTGGGCGTTGGCGCGTGCGCTGGCCTTTTCGCAGCAGCTCGGTGCACTGGCGGATGATCAACGCGAGCGGAAATGGCAGCATCGCGATGTCGCGATGTTGCGCGGCACGCGGGCGCTTGTCGTCGGAACCGGTGACGTGGGCACGCATGTCGGGCGGCTGTTCCGTGCGCTGGGTTGTGTGGTGCACGGCATTTCACGCTCCGGCACGGGCGATGCCAAGGTTTTTTCTTCCTGCTCAACAGCGGCTTCGCTCGCGAACGAGGCTGCGACTGCGGCCTGGCTGATCGTTACGTTGCCACTGACTGCTGCGACGCGTGGGTTGGTTGGGCGAGCCGTGCTTGAATCGTGTCGAGGTGCCGTGCTGATGAATGCCGGCCGCGGTCCCGTAGTTGACGAATCGCTGATTCCCGAGGCGCTGGACAAGGGATGGCTGCGTGGCGCCGCACTGGACGTATTCGAGGTGGAGCCGTTGCCCCACGATTCACCGCTGTGGCACGACCCGCGCGTCCTCATCTCGCCGCATATTTCCGGTCCCACTACGCCAGTCGCCGCGCTCGACGGATTCCTCGAATGCCTCGATGCCATCGAGCGTGGCGTGCAACCTGCGACAGTAGTGGATCGGGAGCGGCAATACTGATCATGTCGTCCTGAGTGAAGCGAAGGGCCTGTTCGTGGTCCGGGCCGGGGGCAGGTCCTTCGCTTCGCTCAGGACGATACATCGCCCGTGGACAGTGCGTCGCCGATGACGTTGCAGCACAGCACCGTCGCGAAGATGAACGCGCCGGGAAAAATGCCGAGCCAGGGTTCGCTCGCCATCGTGGTTTGCGCCTGGTAGAGCATGTTGCCCCAGCTGGCCGCGGGGGGCTGCACCCCAACGCCGAAGAAACTCAGTGCGCTCTCGAGGAGGATGCCCCGCCCCACGGCGAGTGTTGTCGCGACCGCAACGGTGGAGGCGACGCCCGGCAGCACATGTCTGAGCACCACGCGACGGGCGCGGCAACCGAGTGCGCGTGCGGCGGCCACGAAGTCGAGTGTGCGGATGGACTGTACATCGGCGCGAACCACGCGAGCCGTTTCCATCCATCCAATGGCGCCCACGAGAACGATCAGCACGGGAATGCCCGGGTTGAGCACGGCGGCACTGATCATCAGGAGCGGCAGCCGCGGCACCGAGAGCAGCGCGTCGGTGAGGCGCATGAGCACTTCGTCGATCCATCCGCCCAGGTAGCCGGCCACGGCGCCGACTGTGACTCCGATGAGTACGCTGATTGCGGCGGACACCAGTCCGATGGCCAGGGACACCCGTGCGCCGAAGAGGATGCGGGTGAGCAGGTCACGGCCGATTTCGTCCGTGCCAAAGGGGTGAACAGGCGACGGAGCGGCTCTGCGATTGGCCAGGTCGATGACGTCCATGCCGTAGCGTGAGACGTACGGCGCGAGGAGCGCGAGCAGCATCACGAGCGCCAGGAATGCGACAGCCGTGAGTTCGGCGCGGCTCCGTTTGCGCAGACCGGCGATCATGCGGGCTCCCGGGTACGCGGGTCGAGTGCGTAGACGACGACGTCCGCGAGGCAATTGAGCACTGCGACAGCCGCGGTGCCGCACATGAGGAACGCCATGAGCACGGTGTAGTCACGCTTCGCCAATGCTTCCACGAACAATCCCCCAACGCCGGGCCACGCGAAGACACTCTCGGTGACCACGGCCCCGGACGCCATGATGGATGCGTCGAGCAGCACGACGGTCGCGAAGGGAAGCAGCGCGTTGCGTAGCGCATGGCGCAGGGTGAGCTGTGCCTCACTCGCGCCCCGACTTCGTGCTCCAGTGATGAAGGGCTGCCGCAGGGCCGAACGCATCGAGCCACGCAGGTATCGTGACCACCCCGCGGCGTGCGCGATTGCCAGGACCACCACGGGCAGAACCAGGTGGGCAACGCGGTCCATCGCGCCGTCCCCCGTGAACGACGTGCGCCCCGACGACGGCAGCCACCCAAGCCGGCTCGCGAATACCAGCTGGAGCACGAGTCCCAGCCAGAACACCGGCAGGGAAATGCCGGCAACGACGCCGAGCGTCGCGACGCGATCGAACCCGCGATGCACCGCAGACGCAATACCGATGACGAGTGCCACGAGCACCGCGAGGAGACTCGACACGCCAATGAGCTGGAGCGTGGCGGGCACGCGCTCGAGCAACCGGTCCAGCACGGGACGTCCGTCCGCGTAACTGTATCCCCAGTCACCGCGTACGAACGCGCCGAGCCATGCCAGGTACTGCGCTGGAAGCGGGCGGTCCAGGCCCATCTGGCGGCGCAGTCGCTCGATGTCCTGCGGGCGCACGTTGGGATTGTCGAGGTAGAGCGCGAGCGGGCCGCCGGGTGCCGCGTGAATCAGCGCGAACACGAGCACCGACACCACCAGCAGGAGGATCACCACCTGCAGCGCGCGACGAACGGCGAACGCAATCACGTGGCGCGCCTCAGCGTGCCGATGGTGCCGAGGCTTCGCTCACGCTCCAGTCGTACACGTTCCAGAACGGGCCCGCATTGGTGGGATTGCCCTTGAAGTTGTTGAGCGTCCTCGGCACGGCATCGATCTTCGATGTATTGAACAGGATGAGTTCGGGCACGAGCTCGGCAACGCGGCGTTGTGCCTGACGCAGGAGATCCAGCCGGCGCGGACGGTCCACGGTGCGGTCGGACGCATATAGAGTGACAGTCAGCGCGGAGTCCTGGAGGAAGTCGATGTTTCGGCCGGCCGGGGGAATCATGTCCGCAGCATAGAATGTGGTGATTTCCGGATCAGCCCCCTGCTGCCACCAGTGCAACATGGCGTCGAAGGCACCGCTGAACCACACCGGACTGATGGCCGTGCCGTCGAGCAGCTGAATCTGTGCACTGACGCCCACGTCCTTGAACTGCTTCTGGATTGCCTGCGCGACGTTCTCGCGAATGGCGAAGCCGGCCTGCGTGATGATGGTGAAGGCCAGCCGCTTCCCATCCTTCGCGCGAACGCCATCAGCGCCGACAATCCAGCCCGCGCTGTCGAGCAGGGCCTTCGACTTGGCGGGACTGAACTCGTACGTGCGCACGTTGGGCTCGTACGCCCACGACAGCGGCTGCACCGGGCCG
>JAYVNZ010000244.1:0-19709 GCA_043758185.1 Gemmatimonadaceae bacterium
GAACACCGAGCCGTATCTCGGACAGGGCGAGTTCTACCTGGAGTACGGCGACTTTACCGTGGAGATCACGCTGCCGGCCGGCTACATCGTCGCCAGCACCGGCACACTCACCAACCCGCGCGACGTTCTCACCTCCACGCAGATCACACGCCTGGCGCAGGCCATCAAGTCAGCCACGCCGGTGAACATCGTCACGCTGGCAGAAATCCAGTCCGGCGCCGCGCGGCCGAAGGGCACCTCCGGCACGCTCACATGGAAATTCTCGGCCAAGAAAGTACGCGACGTGGCATGGGCAGCGTCACCCGAGTACCTCTGGGATGCCAGCGGCTGGAACGGTATCCTCGCACAGGCCTACTACCGGCCGAGTGCGATCGATCCGTGGAAGGACGCGGCGGACCAGACGCGCATGTCGCTCGACGAGTATTCCACGCGCTGGTTCAAGTATCCGTGGCCGCAGATGAGCGCCGTGGAAGGCCCGATCAGCGGCATGGAGTACCCGATGCTCGTGATGGAAGCCAAGAGCAATGACAAGTACGACCTCTACAACGTGGTCACGCACGAAATCGGGCATAACTGGTTCCCGATGCTGGTGGGCTCCAACGAGCGCGTGTACATGTGGCAGGATGAAGGGTTCAACACCTTCATCAACACCTTCAGCGAGGCGCGCCGGTATCCCGAAAAGGGTGACCAGATGGCGCGGGCGCTCGGCGAGCGTTCCTACGTGGAGGGGGCGCAGAAGCAGAACGTGGACGTGCCAATCGACGTCATGCCCGACCGCATCGACCCCCGCCTGCTGGGCCTCGCCGCATATGTGAAGCCGAGCGTGGGCCTTCAATTGCTGCGGCAGGAGATCATGGGTCCCGCGGCATTCGATGACGCGTTTCGCACGTATATCGAGCGATGGGCGTTCAAGCATCCGTCGCCGGCGGATTTCTATCGGACGATGGAGGACGTGGGCGGCAAGCGGCTCGATTGGTTCTGGCGCGAGTGGTTCAAGGAGAACCCGCACTTCGACCAGGCCATCGATACGGTGGTGACCTCGAAGGGAACCGACGGGTCGAACGTGGTGACGGTTGTGTACGGCAATCGCGCACGCGGCGTGCTGCCGATTCACGCACGATTCACGTTTACCGATGGTGCCGTGGAGAACTTCGACTACCCCGCTGAGGTCTGGAGCACCAACACGACGCACTACATGCGCCGCTACGTCATCGGCAACAAGACGCTCGCGCGCATCGAGCTCGATCCGGACAAGCGGCTGCTCGACGTGGATCGCACGAACAACCTCTGGGGCTCGGCAGCAGGAGGGCCGAAACCCTGAGCGACGAGCAGCGTCTCGGCGAGTTGTGGGCGGAAATGGAGCGTGTGGGCATCGACCCACACGCCTTTCCGGCCGGCCTCACGGTCAGTCACGAACTCGCCGTGCGCATTCTTCGCGTGCTTCCCGCTGATGCCGGGCCAGCGGCGTTCCTCACCGCCATTCGCGAAGAGCAGCAACTGATCCGCTCAAGTGGTCCGCAGGTGGCCGTGCCTGTTCGCGCTGCCGGTGATGATCCGCTGTCAGAGGGCCGTCAAGGCGAAGCTGAAGATTTGTCGTCCTGAGCGAAGCGAAGGACCTGCTCTTCGCCGTGCGACAGGCGGGTCCTTCGCTGCGCTCAGGACGACAGCGTGGTGCTCAGGACGACAGCAGTGCCAACTGGTCCAGTTCCGCAACCAGGTCGTTGCCGAAGTAGAACGCCAACTCGGCTCGCGCCATTTCGTACGCCGTGGGGCCCTCGCCCGCGCAAATCAGCGTGCCGTCGCCGAGCTCCTCGGAGCAGAGCAGCGTGGAATCGCCGAACGTGACCGGAAAGAGGGTGCTGACAAGCGGCTTGAGGTCGTGATAGTCCGTGCCGGATTCCAGGGACATGGCATGCAGGACGCAGCCCCGTGCATCCCGCCTCAGGAAGACACAGCGCCCGTTCACGACGCGCGTGCGCGTGGCCGCGCCCCCCGGAAAATCTGCGTCGAGCGTGACGTCCGGCTCGAACCACTCGCTGGGTGGCAGGCCAATGCGCTCCGCCAACTCCTCGCCGCGCGCCAGTATGCGATCGCGCTCGGGGATGGACACGTCCACACCGTGCTGGCAGCAGCCGTCTGCGCAGAAGCCGCACTGCATGCACAGACCGTAATAGCGGCTGGTGAAGATGGCGTCGTCCACCGCGCGCACCACGGGCGCACCGTCCCGCGCCGTGAACGCGCGGGAGAGCGGTTGGTGTGTCAGGCGGCGCTCGTACCCACGGAGCCGTCCGCCGGGGGCGGCGCTCCGCGCGCCTTGGGGCCCGGGCCGCGCCGGCGGCCGCGGCCTCGCTTCCGGGCGTTCGGCGCGCCACCTGTCGCCAGCGAGTCCTCTGGTGTTGCCCGATTGGCAACGGACTGCCGACAGGCCTCGAGTACGGCGTCGAGCGCCTCGATGCCGTCATCGGTTGCCTCGAGGAACAGGTCCTTCACCACGGACTCGGCCTTCTCCAGCTGCTTCACCAGTGCCAGCGCCTGCAGCCTGCTGGACATGGTACCGCAGAGCTTCGCGTCGATGCGGTTGCCGGCCGGACGGCGCAGCACCACGACAGCGCCCTGCTTGCCTGGCTGGAGGAAGTAGGGCGATTTGAGCACGGGCCTGCCGCGCTTCTTCGCAGGACGTCGCTTCTTCTCGGTCATGTCGCAATCATCCGCGTGTGCACACATGAAAGTATGCCCACTACCCCGGATGCGGGAAGGGGCCCGGAGCCAGTCCGACAGTCTAACAGTCTGGCAGTCTGACAGTCGGACAGTCGGACAGTCGGACAGTTTCACGGGCAGACGGTTCACAATGAGGAAGGGTCGCGTTCAGGGGGATGATGAAAGTAGCTTCCATGTCACTCCTCCTTCCTGCCACAGCCAACCACGCCGATCATGTCCACGTCCACACCCGCCGACTCTGATCTTCGCTATCCAATCGGCAAGCTCGTACGTACGCCGCAGCTCACCGCCGACCAGCGTCGCGCCGCCATTGACGCACTCGCCGACGCACCGGGTGCGCTTCGGACGGCGACCGCAAACCTGACGGACGCGCAACTCGATACGCCGTATCGCGCGGACGGATGGACCGTGCGTCAGGTAGTACATCATGTCGCCGACAGCCACATGAACGCATACTGCCGGTTTCGTCTGGCGCTCACGGACGAGAACCCCTCCATCAAGCCGTACAACGAGGCGAAGTGGGCCGAGCTCGGTGATGCGCGCTCCATGCCGGTGGGCGCTTCGCTTGACGTGCTCGATGGGATGCATGCTCGCCTCGTCGCGCTGCTGCGCAGCCTCCCCGAGAATGCGTTCCAGCGCACGCTGCATCACGAGGAGAATGGACCGATGACACTGGACGCGCTCCTCGGCATGTACAGCTGGCATGGGCGGCACCATGTGGCGCACGTGACGTCGCTGCGGGAGAGGATGCAGTGGTCGTGATGGTTCGCATGCGCGTGGTCGGCATCGCGCTCGCCGTTGCCTGTGTCGCGTGTGGGCGTGGCAAGACCGCGTCCGATACGGCCGTGGCGTCACCGGCAGCCGCAACCGCATCGCCCGGGTCAGGACCTCTCTGTCCGCGCACGGGGCACTGGAGCGAATGCACGGTACGCATCCGACTCGACCAGTCGGGCCTCGCGCCGCAGACCGGATCAGACAGGATCGGCGACCTGCCTTCGCTCGGGGTGAAGCCCACCATCCTGAGCCTGGGCAACGCCGGGCTCGCGTACTACCTCTACGCGGACACCATGGCGCGGCACCTGGCGGCCGCGCGTCTCGACCGCGCGCGATACATCCCGCAGACAAGTCCCGTAAGCATGAAGTCCGAGACCACGGTGATCCAGAGCGACAACGTGCTCGTACTGCTGTTCAGCAAGAACGAACATCAGCGCGAACGTGTGGCTGACGCAATCACGGCGGGGCCTCCCCAGCCGTGACCGCACGGGCCCACCGAGGCATTCCCCATGCATTGGTGGGACGCATGAGATCGTATCGCAGGCCGGCGCTCGCCGTCGCCGTCGTCGCCCTGGTGTCTTGCTCCGTGAGCCAGGACCAGGAAGTCGCCATTGGCCGCCAGAATGCCGAGGAGATCAATGCGAAACTCCCACTCATTCGCGACTCGGCGGTGGCGGACTACGTACAACAACTGGGGACAGCCATTGCCCGCACCACATCACGGGCGGATTTGAACTGGCAGTTCTTCATCGTGGACAGCAGGGAGGTGAATGCCTTCGCGCTTCCTGGCGGTTTTGTGTATGTCAACCGCGGGCTGATCGAGCGCGCGCGGCAACTGGATGAACTCGCAGGCGCTCTCGGTCACGAGATTGGCCACGTGGTGCGGCGTCACTCGGTGCAGCAGATGGAGAAGGGCACGAAAGCGAACGTCGCCGTCGGCCTGACCTGCACGCTCACGCGGCTCTGCAGCAGCGACGTTGCGCGCACGGCCATCCAGGTGGGTGGTGCAGCGTTGTTCGCTCGCTACAGCCGTCACGATGAGGCCGAGGCGGATTCGGAGGCCGTGATCAATGTGGTGAAGGTGGGAATCGATCCGTACGGAATCCCCGTCCTCTTCGAGCGGCTCCTCGAGGAACGGCGGACGTCACCTGCGCGCATCCAGGCGTTCTTTGCGTCGCACCCGTTGGAGGAAGATCGCATCAGCGCAACGCGACACGAGATCGCGGCGCTGGATCCTGCCGTGCTGCGTGGGCTCACGCGGGATGATCCGGGATATGGCGCGTTTCGCGCGAAGCTGCGTGCCCTGGCACGCTCACCGGAGCCGGCACCGGGGACGCAACTGGAACTGCACTAGCCGCGCACGAACGCGCGCCGGGTGTGAAAGCCTACTTGTCGCCAGCGATCACCGACTGCAGAGTGAGCGTCAGCGAGAACTTCGAGAACTTCGTCTTGACCTGCACCGGGTAGCGGCTGGCATCGTCGCTGAACCAGATCTGTGCGTCGCCGTTTTCCGAGAACAGGCCGTTGGCCTTGATGGATGGGCGAACAACCACGGTGGCGAACGTACCGGCGTTGACCGTGATGGTATCGTATCGGAGGCCCGTGAGGATGACCGGGTTGCGATCCGGCCTGAAGTACCGGTCGTCGCGGCGCGTTTCGCCGACGCGCAGCCCCGCCGCCCGTACGGCATACACGAACGAGCCGTCATCCAGCGGATTCACGACGCTGGCTTCCATCGGTTCGTCATCCTTCTGGTACGATGCACGTTCCGGAAAGATCTCGTACGTCGTGTTTCGCTGGTACCGGCCCTCGGAGATGTTCTGACGATGCCGCAACGAGGCGAGCGTCTGCGCATCGATCCAGCTTTCATAGCGGTCGTGCACGCGGTAGAACGGGACACCGCCGTCGATGGAAAAGAGCACGTGATACGCCTTGCGGCCGCGCACCGTCTCGACGCCATCAACGCGCATGCGGGCTGAACCGGCAGGGAGTCCGCCAAAGGTCGCCTTGTACGTCAACTCTTCGCCGACAGCAAACGGAACCGGGGCGTACACCACGCGTGTTGCTGCGCCCGCAAAATGCCGAACGTCCACGCCAGACTGCAGGTTCACCTGCGCGGACGGCAGCAGGGCCATTGCATTGGGCAGCTGGGCGCCGGCCCGCACCGCGAATGCGGAGAGGGCGGTGAGGATTGCCAGCGCGATGCCTGCGCGCACAAGAGTGGGACGAATGGTGTCGAGCGTGTCAGTGCACGCCGAGCGGGTCGAGTGTCTGGTGTTCATTGTGTGTTGCTCCGAAGGCAGTTCAAGTCCTGCTGCTTCATCGAGTACGTGACTCGGCTTTCGACAGATCCATTACGTACAGGTTTCGCACTGTGCATATATGTACGGCCTGTTGATAAGAAGGGTCTCCTCATTCGAGTGCGGAGAGTGCCCGCACAAGGGCGTCACGATCACCTGGCGCTACTTGTTCGTCCAACCAGCCCTGCAACTTCGCAATTGCTTCTGATCCCGCGGCGTGACGTTCTGCACCAAGCGGCGTGACCACGGCGCGGATGGCGCGGCGGTCCGACGGATCGTCGACCCTGCGCACCAGTCCGTCGGCCTCGAGGCGATCTGCCAACTGCGTCACGTTGGACCGAACGCACTTGAGGCAACCGGCCAATTCACTCAGTGCCAACGGCTTCCCAGCCTGGACAAGAGCGTCCAACGCCAGATACTTGGCGCCTGACAATCCTGTGGCCTCCAGGCTCGACTCGAGGCGCTCCTGCACGGACCGAGCAGCCTGAAGCAAGCTCAACAGGAGTCCATCACCAGAGCACTTACGCGGTGAAGCCGTGGCGAACGAAGTGTCGGTGCCAGTGGAATAGTTCATGTACTGTATTATACATGGGCGTCACACATTCGCAAGACCCGTCGTGTTCACCTCAAGGGTCCACCGTGATCACAACAGCGGCGCGATCGGTGCGCAGGGATCCCAGGTTACCAGGTTACCTGGTTACCTGGTTACCTGGTTACCTGCTTACCTGCTTACCTGATTACCTGATTACCTGATTACCTGATTACCTGATTACCTGATTACCTGATTACCTGATTACCTGATTACCTGATTACCTGATTACCTGTTTACCCCGTTCCGGAATCGATGCCGACTGTACGAAGATCCAAGGGTCCTGCCTCACTTTCACCATTCTGGTGGACGCCACTGGCGCTGATCGCGCTGGCGCTGGTTATCGTCTTCACGGTGCCGTTCATCACGAGCAGGCGGCTGCAGGACATTCGCGTGTTCGCCGCGGAATTTCTCTCCCCTGCACTGGTTCGCACCAACGACCTCGAGGCCGGACTGGCCACCGATTTTGCCGCGCGGAGCGAGTTGGCGGAGCTGCGCGGGCAAAGCCCTGCAGCTGCCGCGGCGGAGTCATCCGCTCGCCTCACAATCAGCGAGGATGAGCAGGTGCTCGATTCGCTGGTACGGCATGCGGGCATCGAAGAGATCACCTTGTTTGCCGAGGCGCGCGCATCGATTGCGGCGTGGCGGCGAGAAGAGGATGCGTTTGCAGCAGATGCGCGCGACAAGACCACGGCATTGCGCGGCAGCGGCTCTGCGGGCGCGCGCGGACGCCGGTGGGACGCGCTACAGCTTGCGCTTGCGGACCTCCAGAAGCTGGAGAATGCGCTCATGCGCCACACAGCGTCCGATCGCGCCCAGATCATGCGGCTCGAGCGATTCAGCGTGCTCGTTCCCGCGGGTGTGGTGCCCCTTGCCCTGCTGGCCCTCGCGGCTGTCGTCTGGACCGCGCGGAAGACGGTGCAGTTGTCGGAGGCTGCGGCTGCAGGACAGCGCGATGCGGAACTTGCGATGGCGTCGAAATCCGCGTTGATGCGAGGGGTCACGCACGACCTCAAGAATCCGTTGGGGGCAGCGCGGGGCTACGCGGACTTGCTGGCCGATGGTGAACTCGGGCCACTCCCGGACGCCCAGATGAAGATGATCAGGCGTCTGCGCAGCCTGCTCACGTCCACGCTCGATACGGTCGATGATCTCGTGGAACTGTCGCGTGCCGAGGCGGGCGCACTGCCAATTGACCGGAGCGAAACTGACCTGGCCGCCCTTGCACGCGATCTGCTGGACGACTTTCGGCCGAGTGGTGATTCGGCAGGCTTGCACCTGTCGTTCGTTCTCGCAGCGCCGGCGGCTGGTTCCATTCCCTCCGTAACGACGGACCCCGCGCGCGTTCGTCAGGTGCTCGGCAACCTGTTGTCGAATGCGGTGAAGTACACGCCGCGCGGCGGCAGGGTAGAAATGCGTGTGGCCGCGGTGACGGACGACGAGTTGGGCTGCGTGCTGACCTGCGAAGTATGCGACACCGGCGCAGGTATTCCCGAGGGCCTGCGCGAGCGCGTGTTCGAGGAATTCTACCGTGTTCCGGCCACGGTGGCCGTGGCACCGGGTACGGGGGTGGGTCTCGCCATTGCGCGGCGCGTGGCCAGGTTGCTCGGCGGCGACCTGCGGGTGCGCGCTACCGAGGGTGGTGGCGCGACATTTTCGTTGCTGCTTCCGGTGGCGTGACGATCGGCCCGAGACGGGTTTACACAACGCGGACGGCGTTGCTCACACACGCCGCCACCATGCATCGGCCGGCGGCGGGGTCGCCGGCTCGACGCCCTGACCCGGCCGAGGAATGACGGTGTGCACGTTCGCGAGGGCGGCGGCGGCCAGCAGGCGTTCCGGCGGCTCGTTCCACGCGTGGATCGCGAGGTTGAACGTGCCCCAGTGCAGGGGCAGCAGCAGGGCACCGCGCAGCATGGCGTGCACGCGCACTGCGCCTTCGGGATCAAGATGGATATCGGGCCACGCGACATCATAGGCGCCCATCTTGATCATGGTGAGGTCGAAAGGGCCGTGCCGTTCACCGATGGCCGCGAGGCCATCGAAGAAGCCCGTGTCGCCGCTGTGAAAGACGCGATGCTCGGGTCCGGCGATCACCCACGATGCCCACAGCGTGCGATTGCGCCGGATGGCGCGACCGGAGAAGTGGCGTGCCGGCTGCGCCGTGACCGCGAGTGTGCCGATGCGTGCGCTGTCGCCCCAATCGAGCTCGGTGATCCGGCTGCCCGGGATGTTCCACCGTTCCAGGTGAGCTCCCACGCCAATCGTCGTGATCCATTGCGCGTGGAGCTGCTCCGGGCTGGCAGCAATCGCACGAACAGCGGCCATGTCGAGATGGTCATAGTGATCGTGCGTGATGATGACAGCGTCCAGCCGGGGAAGTTCACGAAGTGGCAGCGGTGGCGGGTGAAACCTCCTGGGTCCCACGAACTGTGAGGGCGATGCGCGCAGTCCCCACACCGGATCGACCAGCACGCGATAGCCATCGATCTCCAGGAGCACCGTCGAGTGGCCGAGCCACGTGGCGCGTAACCCCGATCGTGGCGCTTGGCTGAAATGGCTGGCTGTGAGAGGCTGGACTGGAATGACACCGCGCGGGACGCGCTGCTCACGGCCGAACAACTGGCGGCGGAGGGAGTTCCACATCGCGCCCGGCGTGAGCAGGGCGCTCGGAATGGGATTCTGGAACTTGCCGTCACGGAAGTTCGGAGAGCGGAGAATGCGTTCGCGTCGTGCACCGGTTGGCGCTGCACCGAAGACGGCGAACGGGGCATTCATGGGTGACGCCTCACTCGGAAGTCGTTGGCATGGCGGATCAGGCTACCTCAACATTCAGTCGGTCAGTCTGACAGTCCGACCCGCGTCGCGCTACGCGCTCGCTTGTCTGACAGCGGGTCTATCAGCACGACAGTCATGACCTGCACCACCTCGTCATTCGCCACACGACCCCGTTGTGTAGCTCATGACGGACGTACAGACTGACCCGCCGTCAGACGAGGGCGCCGGCGAAGCCGGCCGCCCGGGTCAGACCGTCGGACGGACGGACTGCGCAGCAGTGCCTACGGCACCGCTGCGCGCCCCCACGTCTGGCCGATGCCGGCAAGCAGTGCCGCGTACGTCTCAATGCCGTCCCACAAGTTCTGGAGTCGGAGGTTTTCGTCCGCGGCGTGTTGATTGTCGTCGTAGTTGGCAATCGGAAGGTGAATCATGGGCACCTTGAGCACCTGCTCGAACAGGTACGTGGGTCCCGTGCCGCCGGATGTTGGAATCACGAGCGGCGCCTCGCGTGCGCCATCCGTGAGTGCGGCGATCACGGCCTTCCCGAATGGACCGTCCATGGGTGCGCGCGATGCCGGATAGCCCTCGGTCCACTCCATCCGGGCCACCCTGGCGTGCGCGAGGCGCATCGCCGTGGTCACGCTGTCATGGGTGATCCAGTAGCCCTGTTTGCGCACGTGGGCCTCCACCAGCGTGCGCACGTGCGCGGGGACCTGTCCGGGAACAAGCCGCAAATCGAAGGACGCATACGCTTCGGTCGCGATCGTGTTGGATCCGGTTTCACGGACGCCGCCCACGCGCATGCCACGGAGATTGAACGCGGGCAGCATGATCCGTTCGGCGAGGAGCGCATCGTGCGCCTCCGTGTGCGCGAGGCCGAGGGCGCGTCGCAGCTCGGGGTCGAACCGTGGCAAGGCTGCCGCGGCGCGATGCTCGGCCGGCGTGATGCGGCGCATGTCGTCGTAGTAGCCAGCGACCTTGATGTGTCCATCGTCGTCACGCATGCTCGCCACGAGATTCGCCAGCATGACACCAGGATTCGGCGCCCAGTTTCCGTAGTGACCGCTGTGAAGCGCGCGCGTTGGTCCGTAGACCGTGAGCTCGAAGGCGGTGACGCCGCGATTGCCGAACAGGACTTGCTGCCGGCCGCTCTGGTGCACCGGGCCATCGCAGAACAGCCATGCGTCGGCGGCAAGCTGCGGTGCGTACTGCTCGAGGATCTGCTTGAGGTGGGCTGAACTGGCTTCCTCTTCGCCCTCGAAGAACAGCTTGAGGTTCACCGATTGTGCGGTGCCGGACGCCTGCATGGCGTCCACGCCGGCGAGGATGGCCATGATGGAGGCCTTGTCGTCACCGGCCGATCGGGCGTAGATGCGATTCTCGGGATCCGCGTGGCCGCCTTTCGCGGGGAGCGGAATCACCTTGCCGCCGGCGATGATCTCCTTGTCGCGCAGTACGGGAGACCAGGGCGGCGTGGACCACTGCTTTGGGTCGAGCGGCTGCCCGTCGTAGTGCGCGTAGAGGACGAGCGTTCGTGTAGCGCCCGGAACCGATCGCTCGCCGTACACCGCCGGCGGCCCGCCAGGCACCGTGAGCAGGCGGGTATTCGTGAAGCCACGCTTGCCGATCATCTTCACGAGATAGTCCGCGTTGCGGCGAATGCCCGCAGAGTCGCTTGCCAGGTTCGGCATCGCGAGCAACTCGGAAAATTCACTGAGGATCTCGGACTCGTGACCCGAGCGGTATGCGCGCGCCGCCGCGCGTGCGGTGGTACCGGTGGACGGCGCCTGCGCCACAAGGGGTGCCTGCGTGAGCAGGCTCGCGCCGAACACGGCGCACGCAGCACGGGATGCAGAATTCAAACGGGCTCGCGCTCGCATGGGAGATGGTCTGGGTGAGGGAAGGGCAACGCTACGTTCGCCGAACGAAGCGTCCGATGATGATGCTGATGTTGTCGCTCCCACCGCCGTCAAGCGCGTCGTCGAGCAGTTGCTCGCAGCCCTGCTGCGCGGACGTCATGGAAGCGAGTCGCGCTGCGATGCGCTCGTCGGGCACGTGCTTGGTGAGGCCGTCCGTGCAAAGGAGGTGGACGGTGTTCCAGTCGTTGTGCAGGCGAGTGACGACGGGAAGCGCTTCATCCCCGCCGATGGCGCTCGACAGCACGTTCGAATACTGCGAGCGCTCGGCCATGGCGCGGGTGAAGACACCCTGATCGAGCAGGTCCTGGGCGATGGTCTGGTCGCGTGTGACCTGCGTGAGCTGGTCGCCGCGATACCTGTAATAGCGTGAGTCGCCCACCTGCACGAGATAGTAGTGCGGCCAGACACCCATGAAGAGCGTGAGGGTGGTGGCCATGGGCCGCCCGCCAGCAACCTCGCGCGCGCGGGCAATGACGGCCGCATGGCTTTGCATGGCCGCGGCCTGGAGGGCATGAGTGAAGTGTTCGTCCGTCGCATCCGACTTGTAGTAGCAGTCCATGCTGCGGACCACGTACTGCATGGCCACCTCGAGCGCCGTTGCGCTGGCTTCCTCGCCGCCTTCGCCACCGCCGACGCCATCCGCGACCATCGCGATGAAGGCGAGGCGTTCGTCTTCCAGCGGGAGACGCTGCTGTTGCGTGAGGTTGGTGTGCGAGACGTGTACGCGCTTGTGGATCGTGGCCAGGAGGAAGTGATCCTGGTTCTCCGACCGCACCTTGCCGGTGTGCGAGAGGCCGAACACGTCGATTTCGTCGTCGTGCGGCTTGGGGTTGTTGGCGGGCGCGGGCGTGTTGTCGACGGTCATGGTGGAACCTCGACGTGCTGAGGCAAGGAGCGGTGCCGCAAAGCTACTGCGCGCTACCGAAGGCGCCAGCACGTGCGGGTGCGATCAGCGCGACACCTCTCGCGTGGTCACGTAATAATTCCGGTCCACGCTGAACTGCTCGCGCGAGATGCTCAGCGGCACAGTTTGCCATGCCTCGGTGGGATGGAGGATTGTCAGGCCGGTGGGCGACACCGTCGCCCCCACTTGCATGTCGAACCCAGCCACCACATTCGCCCACCGATAGCGGAGGGTACCACCCTCGATGCTGTATTCCAGCTCGGGAATACGAGTGGTGCGCAGGTACTGGTCGAACACCTTCGAGAGGTCCACACCCGTGGCAGCGCTGAGAAGGTTCTCGACCTGCTGCCCCGTGACCGTCTGGTGCCAGAAGGTCTGGTTCATGCCGCGCAATATGCCGCGCCATTTCTCGTCGTTGCCGGCGATCTGGCGGATGGTATGGAGCATTTCGCCACCCTTGGGATACATGTCGCCCGAGCCCTGGTTGTTCACGCCATAGGCGCCGACAACGGGCCTGTCGTTCCGGATGCCCTTCCGGTTGCCGATGATGTAATCCGCGCCTGCCTCCTTGCCGAACAGGCACTCCGTATAGATCCCCTCGGCGTAGTTGGCAAAGCTCTCGTGGACCCACATGTCGGCCTCGTCCTTCGCCGTAATGTTGTTGCCGAACCACTCGTGTGCGCTCTCGTGGACGATGATGAAGTCCCACTTGAGGCCGAGTCCCGTGCCGGATGCGTCGCGACCCCGGTAGCCGTTGGCGAAGCGGTTGCCATAGGAGACCGCGCTCTGGTGTTCCATACCATTGTTGGACACTTCGATGAGCTTGTAGCCGTCCTCGTACCACGGGTATGGGCCGAACCAGTGTTCGAAGCAACGCAGCATGGATATGGCCTGCGGAAACTGGCGATGGGCCGCCTCCACATGGTAGTCGAGCGGCCAGAAGTCCATGGAGAGCTTTCCCTTCTCTCCCTCGTAGACGTCAACGTAGTGCGCGTAGCTTCCCGCCGCGACGGCGATGGCGTAATTGTTGATGGGATTGACGACGAACCATTCGTACGTGGTGGTGCCATCCGCGTTATGTGTGGAGCTGCGGAGGCGACCATTCGACACGTCGAGCATGGGATCGGGAAGCGTGAGTGCTACGCGCTGGCTGTCCGGCTCGTCGGCCTGTGTGTCCTTGTTGGGCCACCATGCGGACGCACCCATGCCCTGGTCTGTGGTAACGACCCACGGCCGGCCAAGGCTATCGCGGCCCCATGTGAATCCTCCGTCCCATGGCGGATTCTTCGCGGCAATCGGATGACCATGGTAGTAGACCGTGATGGTGTTCGCGTCGCCCCTCCGTTGCGGAGTGTCGAGCGATGCGAAATACGCCGGTCCTTCGTTGCGATAGCGGAGGGCGTGCCCGTCCTGCACCATGCTGTCGACGACGAGGGGCGCCATGAGATCCACCTGCAGCTCCTGCGCGGGAGCCAGGACGCGATAGCTGATGCGATTGTAGCCACGAACGATGCTGTCGCGTGGACTGATGGCGACATGGAGGTCGTAGAAGGTGACATCCCACCAGACGCGCGACGCCGTGGTCCAGGCACCGCGCAGCGTATCGGCGCGGGTGAACGCGGTGCGCGCCTGCGCGCCCGACTGCGCGAACGGGAGGAGCGTGCAGGCGACCAGGCAAAAGCGGCGCAATGATCTGGCTCCAGCGCGGACAGATGTCCAGCGAGCGGAGAAGCAGGCAGGCGTCATCATGGTATCATAGCGCAGGGGTTACACTGGCCGCGAGCTATCGGGGCTTGGATGCTCCCGTCGTGTCACAGTGGAAGCAGTGCCGCGTCGGCCGTCATGGTGACGACGCGCGCCGCGCCAATATCCGTGGCGATTGCCGCGGAATACCCCGGCGCGATCGACAGGCCGAATAGCCGCCAGCCGTTCACGCGGCCGTCGAGGCTGGTGTCCGAGCGCAGGCATGCCGCCTCCGGGTGAACGGAGACTTCAAAGTGCTTCAGCCCGCGCGAAATGCCGGCGCCAGTTGCCTTGAGGTACGCTTCCTTGCGGGTCCACACCGAATAGAACGCCGCTGCGCGTAGCGCGGCGGGCACTCGTGCAAGTGCTGCCTGCTCGCCACTGGAGAACGCGGACGCTGCGATGCGCGCCAGTTCGGACTCGCCCAGCCGCTCCGACCAGCGCTCCACGTCGACGCCGATGCGACCCGACCGGGCGAAGGCAAGAAGTATCACGTCACCGGAGTGGGACATGTTGAATGAGAGATGGCCCCGATCCGCGCCAGCGAGCTGTGGCTTTCCAGACTCGCCGAGTTCAAATACGAGCGCAGCGGACGGTCGGCCGAGGTAGTGGGCCGCGAGTGCGCGCAGGAGGCCGTGCGAGAACAGGAACCGTGCCCGATCGGCGTCGTGAAGAAATCCTGCCGCACGCGTGAGCTCGGCGGCATCGAGCGACGCGTGCAGCGACACGTTGTGCTCAGCTAGCGCGCCAGGGCTGGCCCTCCACACATGGATGTCTTCCCCGTCAAGGGCAGGGACGCTTTGCGGCGTGGGCCAGGATGTGTCTGTCAAATGACGATCGTTGTGGGAGTCGTTACTTCCCGCAGGAAGCGGCGTTCCGGACTGCGATGGCCGAGGTAGCGTCCTGTGCGAGCTGCAGCAGCACGACACGAAGCCGAGTGCGAAACTCTCCTTGCCACAGGTCCCAGGCATCGCGAGCTCGCTCGCCCGCTTGACGGATATCAGCGGCTTCCTGCAGCTGCTCGCCTGGTGCTGTCGGCCATAGTGCGCCGTCAGCGCGCCAGTCTGGAGGTTGACGTCCTCGACGCTGTGTCGCAAGGGGAGGCGGCCCTGTTCGTGGCTCTCGCGACGTCAGTGCCTCGCGCTCAGGCACAGTGCATCGCAGATTGGGTTCGCAGCTTCCTTCTCATCATCGAGGATCGCCCGTGCGACATCGCGTCATCGTCATCGCCCTGCTTTCACCCTGCGTGCCTTCCATGATGGTCGCGCAACGTCCGCTCTCGCTGGCTGGGCGCTCGGTGGTGAATGCGCCGCATGGCGTTGTGGCCACGAGCCAGCCGCTCGCAACATCAGCGGGACTCGCCGTGCTGCAGCGCGGGGGCAATGCCATCGACGCCGCTGTCACCGCCGCCGCGGTGCTCACGGTGACGGAGCCCATGATGACGAGCATCGGTGGCGACATGTTCGCCATGGTGTGGATCGCGCGCGAGCACCGGCTGGTTGCCCTGAATGCCAGTGGTCGTGCGGGGGCGCTCGCCACGCGGGAGGAACTGGTGCGACGCGGGCGCACGCGCATGCCGTCGCGGGGCATCGAGGCCGTCACCGTGCCTGGCGCGCTGGCCGGATGGAACGAACTGCTGCGGAAGTACGGCACTTACTCACTTGCAAAGGCTCTGGCTCCCGCGATTCAATATGCCGAGGAAGGCTTTCCCGTCACGCCTGTCATCTCGGACGAATGGAAGAGCGAGGAGGCGCTGCTTGGCAGGGACTCGGCGATGAAGGCGACGTACATGCCGAATGGGCATCCGCTGGAGCGCGGCGAGTGGTTTCGCAATGCGGACTATGCGCGTACGCTGCGCGAGATCGCGAAGGGCGGCATTGGTGTGATGTATGGTGGGACACTGGGTCAACGTATCGTGGCCCGGTCGCGGCAACTGGGAGGCTTTTTGACGATCGAAGATTTCCGCGCCAACCGCCCCGACTGGGTGACGCCGATTTCCACGACCTTCAAGGGATTCCGCATCTGGGAAATGCCACCGAACAACCAGGGCATCGGCGTGCTCGAGATGCTCAGGATTCTCGAACCGTACGACCTGGCGGGGATGGGCCTCAACTCCGCGACCTACCTGCACCACATGATCGAGGCGAAGAAACTGGCATACGCCGACCTCGCCAGATTCGTGGGCGACGCCGGGCATCTCGCCATGCCGGTGGACCGGATGCTCTCTGACGAGTTCATCGCGGAGCGGCGCGGACATCTTGATGCGTCGCGCGCAGCGGATCGCGTGGATCCCGGCCCTGCCCGAACGGCGAGCGAGACGGTGTACCTCACCACGGCCGATAGCGCCGGCAACATGGTTTCGTTCATCAACAGCCTGTACGACCACTTCGGCTCCGGCCTTGTTGTCCCCGGTACCGGCTTCGCGCTGCACAACCGCGGCGCCGCGTTCACGATGGACGCGGGTCTTCCGAATACCATCGCGCCCGGCAAGCGCCCGTTCCATACGCTCATACCAGGGTTTGTGACGAGACCTGGCGCGACAAGAACGGCGGATGGAAGTACGGACACTCCCTACATGAGCTTCGGGCTCATGGGTGGCGGCATGCAGGCGCAGGGGCACGCGCAGCTGCTGATCAACCTCCTCGTGTTCGGGATGGATATCCAGCAAGCCATGGATGCCGCACGCTTCCGCCACATCGATGGCATGCGCGTGGAAGTGGAGGCACCGATCACGGACAGCGTGCGCGCCGCGCTCGCGGCGATGGGACATGTAGTGAGTGATGGCCAGCGCACCCAGTTCGGTGGCGCCCAGGCGATCATCAGGCTTGCGCGGGGATACTCTGCTGGATCCGACCCGCGCAAGGATGGGAGCGCGGCGGGCTACTGAGTGGGGCATCTGGGAAGCACGGCATGACGCGGCCGGCTGACGGTGAGTTGCGTCCCCCATTCGCCGCTACGAGGCGAACTGCAACGACACTGGCGCGGAGCAGCGCGCCACGTCGCATATTGGCGGTGTGGCCAACCTTCCAGTGTCCCCGTCCGCGGAACTCGCCGCCATTCGCCGAGCCATCGGCGGTCGCTACTCCCTGCAGCGTGAGCTCGGCCGCGGCGGCATGGGCACCGTGTATCTTGCTCGCGACCTGAAGCTGGATCGACCTGTTGCACTGAAGGTGCTGCCCGCCGAGTTCGCGTCGCAGGTGTCACTGCGCGATCGGTTCCTGCTCGAGACGCGCACAGCCGCGAGTTTTTCGCATCCGAACATCGTTCCCGTGTATGCGGTGGAGGAGACCGAGGATCTCCTGGCCTACGCCATGGGATTCATCGAAGGCGAAACCCTGGCGGAACGGGTGGCGCGCGCGGGCCCGCTGCCCGTGCGCGATGTCGTGCGCATGCTGCAGGACACCGGGTACGCGCTCGCATACGCGCACGGCCGAGGCGTGGTGCACCGTGACATCAAGCCGTACAACATCATGCTGGAGCGCGCCACGGGCCGCGCGCTGGTGATGGACTTCGGCATTTCGCGCTCCATGGCGCACGTGTTGCCCGCGGCAAACCTCACGCGCGTTGGCGAGGTTGTGGGCACGCCGGAGTACATGAGCCCCGAGCAAGCCGCTGGCGACGTCCTGGATGGCCGGAGTGATCTCTACTCGCTGGGCCTCACGGCGCACTTTGCCGCGACGGGACGCACGGTGATGGCGGGCGAGTCCACGCAGAAGATCCTCGTCAAGCAGCTCACCGAGGCAGTGCCTCCCATCGCGGTGGCACGCGGCGATTTTCCAGCGGCGCTCACGGCCGCCATCGATCAGTGCGTGCACAAGGATCCGGCCGATCGATTCGCCACGGCGGAGTCGCTGGTGGATGCGATCGATGCGGCGCAGTTGGCCGAGCCGGACATTCCGGTTCCCATTCGGTTGTTCGCAGGCGAAGTGAGTACGCTCTCGCTGGTGGCGGTGGGCTTCATACTGTTCAGCTGGCTGCTCGCCCGGTCGGCGCAGATGTCGCTCCTCGACATCCTGCTTCCCATCGTCGGCCTGCTCGCCGTGCTGTTCACGCGTGCACTGGCAACGTTGGGAGAGGCGCGACGGCTTGCAATCGCCGGGTTTTCGGTGGATGAGGTGATGGCTGGCTTCGGCCGCGTGATGCACGAACGTGCGCAACGCCGAGCAGAGTTGCGCGCTGATTCCGACACGCGAAGGCTGCGCCACCTGTCGATTCGCGCAGGGATGATCGGATTTGTCGTTTCGATTGCGATGATCGTGGAGGCGCTCGCACTGCGGGTTCGCATCGGCGCCGGTGGGTACAGCAGCGGCTCGCTCGCCGTTGCACTCATCTTCGGCGGTACGGCGATCCTGGGGACAAGCGTTGTGCTGCTCCTGAAGAGTCCATTTCGCGCGCCCCCAGGCGAGCGGCCTTTCGTGTACTCTGGCTGGGACCGTTCGGGCCCGCATTCATCCGCTTTGGGTCCCGTACGGTGAAGACACGAGTGGCCACGTCGCGGTCGCTGCCCAATGTGCGTAGCGGGACGGTAATGCCCGTTGTGGCGTTGCCGGCACCGAGTGCGGGCGTGGTCGCGACTCCCATCGACGCGATCACAGCGCTCGAGCGACGCGTTTCCGCCCTGGAGTCATGGAGGAATGGGAGTGCGGGCGTTGGGAAAGTGCGTTGACCGGAGGGAACGCGAATCTGGCGAATCTTCGCGGATCTACGCGAATCCTCTTCCCTTGGACTTTCGGGTATGAGTGGCGCCGGTCACCCTCCATTGCTGTGAAGCTCCTGATGATCTTCACCGCACACGGGAGATCCGCGTGGATTCGCGTAGATTCGCATGATTCGCGTTAATCACGAGCAACGCTGTTCCACGCTGCCATTCTCAACGCATTCACCCAATAGCCACTCGACATGCGGATCGCCTTGCTCGCCAGCATCACAGCCGCTCTCGCCGCGCACCATGCCGGCGCGCAATCGCCGACACACGGTGTGCGCCCCGCCAGCCTTGCGATCCGCAATGCAACCATCATCGACGGGAACGGTACACCGGCCTCCGGACCTGCTGACATCCTCATCGTCGGCAACAGGATCGCGAGCGTCACCTTCCTGGATCCCGTCGCGCTGCGTTCGCCGAATGCGAAGCGGCCGGTCGCGGATCGCGTGATCGACGCCACCGGGAAGTACGTCCTGCCTGGCCTCATCAACGCGCACGCGCACCTCCAGGACGAGCGCTCGGGCGTGGCCCAGCCATACGACTACACCCTGAAGCTGTGGCTCGCCTGCGGCATCACGTCGGTCCGCGAGGTGGGAGCGGATACCACGCAGAAGGTGCTTGCGATACGCGACCGCGGTGCGCGAGGGGAGCTGGCGTCGCCACGCCTGTTCATCTACGGACGCTTCTCCAATGCGCCCGTTCCCCAGACACCCGCCGCTGCGCGGGCGCGCGTGCGCGAGCTCAAGGCGATGGGAGTGGACGGCATCAAGATTCTCGGCATCGATCGCGACGTCATGCAGGCCATGCTCGAGGAAGCGCACACGGTTGGGCTCCGCGTGGCACACCACGCCGGCGTGGAAGAGACCAACGCGTGGGACGACGCAAGGTTTGGCACCACCAGCATCGAGCACTGGTATGGCATTCCGGACGCCGCCGTTACAGACGGGCGCCAGCACTTTCCCTCCGCGTACAACTATCGCAACGAGACAGATCGCTTTCGCTGGGCCGGCCGCCTGTGGCGTGAGGCAGACCCTGTGCTGCTCGGAAGGGTGCTCGACACGCTCGTGGCTGCGAAGGTGGCGTGGGTGCCCACGCTCGATATCTACGAGGCGTCGCGCGATCTCCAGCGCGCGCAGACACAGCCATGGTTCGCCGACTACCTGCACCCAACGCTCGAGGACTACTTCCGGCCCGATCCCTCCAATCACGGATCATACTTCTTCGGCTGGAGCTCCACCGACGAGGTGTACTGGAAGGAGAACTACCGCCTGTGGATGTCCGC
>JAYVNZ010000245.1:0-1724 GCA_043758185.1 Gemmatimonadaceae bacterium
ACGGCGCCGGAACGCAGCGCGGCATGGGCAGCGGCGATCGTGCTCGTGCATGCCCTGGACGCCGCCGGCGCGCGGCATCACGACCTCAACGTCAAGAACATCCTGCTGCGACCACTCGGCGATGGCCTCGAGGCGTGGGTACTCGACGTGGACCGCGTGCGGTTCGGCGCGCCGCATGCGGCGCATGTTCGCCGCGGGAATGCCGCCCGCCTGGTGCGCTCCGCACGCAAGTGGCGCGACGAGCGCGGCGCGGTGTTCGACGAACGTGACGCGATGGCACTGTCGGAGTTGACACTGTCGTCCTGAGCAAAGTGAAGGTCCTGCTCTTCCCCTGGCCAAAGCGCAGGTCCTTCGCTTCGCTCAGGACGACAAGCGCGACTAGCTTTATGCGATGATCCAGCAACCACTCCGGCGCGTGGGCATCGTGATGATGTCGGCTGTCGGCGACGCCGTGCACGTCCTGCCGCTGCTCACCGCGCTCAAGCGGCACGTGCCCGACGTGCGCATCACGTGGGTGCTCCAGCCCGGTGCGGCCACGCTCGTGCGCGGACACTGGGCGGTGGACGACATCATCGAGTTCGACCGCAGCCGCGGATGGCGAGCCTACCCCGCCGTGCGTCGTGCGCTTGCCTCGCGACGGTTCGACGTGGTGCTCGCGTTGCAGGTGTACTTCAAGGCAGGCGTCGTCACCTCGTTCGCGTACGCACCGGTCAAGCTCGGCTTCGACCGCGCGCGGGCCCGGGACCTCAACTGGCTGTTCACCACCGATCGGCTGCCCGCGCGAGAAGGGCAGCACGTACAGGACCAGTACTTCGAATTCCTCGAGGCACTCGGCGTCCCGCACGAGCCAGTGGTCTGGGACCTGGGCCCGTGGGAACACGAGCGCGCGGCGCAGCATGCGTTCCTTGCGCAATTCGACCGGCCCATCGCGCCAATCGTCGTCGCCACGAGCAAGGCCGAGAAGGACTGGATGCCCGAGCGGTGGGCAGAGGTCACGAATGCGCTGTGGCACGACTTCGGGCTGCAACCCGTCCTCGCGGGTGGCCGTTCCGCGCGCGAGTTGGCGGCCGAGCGCGTGATCATGGCCGAGACGCAGGTGCCGGTTGCGTCGGCGCTCGGGAGCGGGTTGCGCAACCTCGTCGGAATCCTGGACGGCGCGGCGCTCGTGCTATCGCCTGATACGGGGCCGCTGCACATGGCCATCGCGCTCGACAGGCCCGTGATCTCCCTCATGGGCTACACCAATCCGAAGCGCGTGGGGCCCTATCGCCGTTACCATGACCTCCTCATCGACGCGTACGGTGAGCCCGGCGAGGACTACCCCCTGTCGATGGAGAACCGGCCTGGCCGCATGTCGCGCATCACGGTTCGCGACGTGCTCGACAAGGTGGAATACTGGCGCGCGAATTACGCGTCGGCGGTTACCGCACCGAAGCGATAGCTCAGGCCGAGCTCCGCCATCATGCGCACCATGCGCTGGAGCGGCAGCCCCATCACGGCGAAGTAGTCGCCATCCACGCGCGCCACGATGGTGGCGCCGAAGCCCTGGATGCCGTACGCGCCGGCCTTGTCCATGGGCTCGCGCGTTGCGATGTAGGCCTGGATGTCGGCATCGGTGAGCGCATGAAACGTCACCTCCACCTCCTCCACGGCAGATCGCTCGGCGCCTTGCCACAGCACGGCAACGGCCGTCATGACGGTGTGCGTGCGTCCGGAGAGGCGCG
>JAYVNZ010000246.1:0-10699 GCA_043758185.1 Gemmatimonadaceae bacterium
GTCCATCAGTTCCTGCCTCGAAGTATACCCCGGCGCGGCAATTCGTTCAAGGCGAACCGGGGTGCTGCGGGCAGGGCGTCAATCCGCGGCTATCTTCACCACGTCACGCTGCGCCCGGGGCCCCGCATCCTCCTCGCGAAATGCGCGGGCGATCCACGCGAAGGCGAGCGCGGCGACAACGAGCATGACGATGCCCGTCATGGTATCGCCGAAGATCAGCTTGCCGATGCCGAACAGGCTGGCATACACCGCAATGAGTCCGGCCAACCAGTTCGTCCAGGCCAGCGCGCCGCCCGGAATCGACTCGCCGGCGTAGCCCAGCGAGGCGGCAGTGCGCCGCCACCCGGGCCCGCCCGGACGCACGCGCTGGTAGAACGACTCGAGCTTCGCGTCGTCCTCCGGCTTGGTGAGGAACGTCACCGTGAGCCAGACCACCGTGCTCACCGCCACGGTGATGAGCATGACATACGTCTGCACGAGCGGACTGTCCGGGGGCAGGCTCGTCTTCACCACCTTGAGCGCCACCACGGAAACAACGAACGAAGCGATCATCGCGCTGATCTCGCTCCAGGCGTTCACCCGCCACCAGTACCAGCGCAGGATCAGCACGAGTCCTGTGCCTGACCCGAGCGCGAGCAGAAATTCCCACGCACCACCAACCGTCTGGATCTGCCAGGTCACGAAGATGGAGCCGAGGAACAGGAGGACGGTGGACCAGCGCGATACGCTCACGTAATGCTTCTCCGTCGCCTCCTTGTTGATGAATCGCTTGTAGAAGTCATTCACCAGGTACGATGCGCCCCAGTTGAGCTGCGTGCCCACCGTGGACATGTATGCGGCAGCAAAGCCCGCCATCATGAAGCCGCGCCAGGGCGTGGGGAGCAGGTCCACATAGGCCTGCACGTACGCCGCCTCGTGATCGTGCGTGGGACCAATGCCCGCCGGATACAGGAGCACTGTCGCGAGCGCGGTGATGATCCACGGCCACGGGCGTATGGCGTAATGCGCCACGTTGAAGAACAGCGTGGCCAACACGCCATCCTTCTCCGTCTTCGACGAAAAGATGCGCTGGGCCACGTAGCCACCCCCGCCCGGCTCCGCGCCCGGATACCAGGCGGCCCACCATTGCACGGAGAGGAACACTGCCAGTGTGAGCAGCGGCATCCACACGTAGCCCGTCATGCCGTCCGCACCGAAATGGACAGGCAGGACGGAGATGGCAGCATCGGCATTCCCGTAATGGACAGCCAGGCCGGACTTGAGCTTGTCGATGCCCCCCACCGCCCGCACGGCGTACACCGCGAGGATGATGACCGCGCTCATCTTGATCACGAACTGCACGAGGTCGGTCCACAGCACGGCCCACATGCCGGCACCAGTGGAATACGCCACGGTGATGAGGAAGCAGATGCCCACCGCAATCACCTCGCCGGACACTGTCGTTCCGAGCACGTTCACCGGATGCAGGCCGAGCGAGATGGTGAGGATCTTGATCATCGCGCGGGTGACCCAGCCGAGGATGATGAGGTTGATGGGAATCGCGAGGTAGAGTGCGCGAAAGCCACGCAACGCCGCGGCCGGCTTTCCGCTGTAGCGCAACTCCGCGAATTCGACGTCCGTCATCACGCCGGCGCGCCGCCAGAGCCGAGCGAAGAAGAACACCGTGAGCATGCCGCTCATCAGGAAGCTCCACCAGAGCCAGTTGCCCGCCACGCCGTGGGCGAACACGAAACCCGTGACCACGAGCGGCGTGTCCGCCGCAAAGGTGGTGGCCACCATGCTGGCACCCGCCAACCACCAGCTCACGTTGCGGCCGGACAGGAAGTACTCCTCGATGCTTTCGCCACCCTTCTTCGTGAAGAAGAGGCCAATTCCCGTGGAGAGTGCGAAATAGCCGATGACGATGGCCCAGTCGATTACGCTGAGGTTCATGGACGACTCGGAGCAGGAGTGGTGGACTCAGGATGCGCGTCGATGTCGGCGACGGCGGACGGTGCGAGGGCGCGCATCGCGGCGTCAGCGACCGCCACGCGCACAGGTCCGATCTTGTTGTGCTCGCGCGTGGGATTCACGCGGGCTGTGAGGAGAATGATATAGAGGTCGTGCTGTGGAGCGATCCAGATGGACGTGCCCGTGAACCCGGTGTGCCCGAACGCGGGACGCCGGATGAAATGCCCGGCGGAACTGTTCTCGCTCGGCGTGTCCCAGCCCACCGCGCGGCTGGAGAAGGTGGAATCGACGACGGTGGTGAAGCGCCGGATGGTCTCCGCGCTGGCGAGGCGGCCGCTGCCGAAGATGCCGCCGTTCAGGTATGCGCCCGCGAGCTTCTCGAGGTCGCGTGCGGTGCTGAACAGTCCAGCATGACCAGATACCTGTCCGAGCGCGAAGGCATTTTCGTCGTGCACTTCACCGGTGAGCTTGCGTCCACGCCAGGGATCGATCTCGGTGGGCGCCGTGCGATACCGATCCGCCCTGGGTGGTTTGTAGCGCGTATCGCGCATGCCCAGCGGCTGGAAGACCCTGGTCACGACGTACTTGTCGAGCGACTCGCCGCTGACCCGCTCCACCAGCTTGCCCAGCAGGATGAACCCGATGTCGCTGTAGACCATCCGGACGCCGGGGAGTGTATCGAGCGGCGTATTGAGGAACAGGTGATACGTGGAGTCGGGGGACACGTTGGCCTTGTAGTACTGCTTGAACGCGGGCAGGCCACCCTGGTGGGTCATCAACTGGCGGACGCTGACCTTCTCCTTGTTCGTTCCCTTCCATTCGGGCAGATACTGCTGCACCAGGGCGTCCAGATCCACCTTGCCGGCGTCCACGAGTTGCATCAGCGCCGACGTGGTGCCCACCACCTTGGTGAGCGACGCGAGATCCCATAGTGTGGAAATGGTAGTCTTGTATTCCGAGCCCCAGTCCTGCCGACCGGCCGTGACGGACACGATGGGTCCGGTGTGAGAACCGATGACGGCCACCGCGCCCGGGAACGCGCTGTCGCTCACGGCGCGATCCAGGAGGTGCTGGAGGGTATCACGAAGGCTTCGGCGGCCGGCGGGCGTGAGGCCGCGGCTCGCGCGGTCTTTATCCTGCATCGGTGACGGGCGCACCCGGTGCGCCTGCGCCGCAACGCGCTGTGGCAGGGAAAGCGCGACCAGCGTGGCGGCGAGGGCCGCCAGCGGACTCAATCGCATGGACACGACTTGTCGAGACGAACGATGCATATGCGCGGGAGAGGGAGTCGACTGGGTGGTTATGGCGTCTGGATGGCGACGGCCATGCTCGGATGCGGGCAAATCGGAAGCCAGATCGCTGGCAGTGCGGGCTCGGCGATTACGCCGGACCCGTCGTCCCCCATCCGCGACGGCATGCGCGCGGCGAAGCAACAACGTCGCGCCGTGCGACCCGGGATCACCGTCCTGCTGTCGGACAGCATTGCGCTCATTCGCGGCCGGCGTGTGGGACTGCTCACCAATCAGACGGGAGTCGACGAGCACGGAGTCTCCGACATCGAGTTGCTGCGCGGCGACGCCGCGCGCGCGGCCGGTGTGCAGCTGGTCACCCTGTTCTCGCCCGAGCACGGCATTCGCGGCACGGAAGACCGGGAGAATCTGGCGAGCGGGGTGGATGGGCGCAGCGGCCTGGTCGTCCATTCGCTCTATACCTCGGGCGCCATCGCGCCGCCGGACAGCACGCTGCGCGGGCTCGACATACTCGTGGTTGACCTGCAGGACATCGGCACGCGCACATGGACGTATGTGGGTTCGGTAGTGTACGCCATGCGCGCTGCGGCGCGCAATCACCTGCGCATCGTCGTGCTTGACCGGCCCAATCCGCTCACGAACTTTCACGCCGATGGGCCGGTGCTCGACGCGTCACTGGCCAACGCGAACGAGAGTACGCCCGGGCATCCTGGCCGCGCCTACGCCCTCTACCCAGCTCCATTGCGCCACGGGCTCACAATGGCGGAGCTCGCGCGCTTCTTCAATGCGGAGTTGGGTATTGGTGCCGACCTGCGGGTGGTGCCTGCGGCGAATTGGCGGCGCGAGTGGTGGTTCGACGAAACGGGCCTCCCGTGGGTGCGCCCCTCACCCAACTTGCCAACGCTGGCCAGCGCCCTCCTCTATCCCGCGCTCGTTGCCTTTGAAGGCAGTAACCTGAGCGTCGGCCGCGGCACCGCGGATGCGTTCCAGCGGGTGGGAGCGCCCTGGCTGCGGGCCGATAGTGTGGCGGCGTTGCTGAATGCGCGTGGGTTGCCCGGCGTGCGATTCGAACGCAGCGACTTTACCCCAGTCGGCGCAACGGACGGCAAGTATCCGGGGCAGTCGGTGCGCGGCGTTCGGATCGTGGTCACGGACCGTGACGCGTATGATGCCGGGCGCACGGGCGCCGCGCTCCTGTCGGCCGTGCAGCGTGCCAATGCCGACGCCTTCATGGTGAATGCCCGGAGCTTCGACGAGCGGTTTGGCCGCCCCGGTATGCGCGCCGCCATCATGCGCGGCGATGATCCGGATGACGTCGTGCGCTGGGATGCGGAGGCGGTCGCGGAGTGGCAGCGCAAGGTGGCGCGGTTCCGGCTCTACGAGTAACCTCCACCCGTAGCGCACCGCGCATGTGAATTGCGCTGGGAGCAGTCATGCAGCGCGTCCGACCGATCACCATGAGGAGCAGTTCATGAAAGGTTCCCCGAGAATGGTACTGCTGGCCATTGCGCTGGTTGCCGGCACGATCACGGCCTGTGGCGGTCGCGCCGCAGAGGTACGTACGGCGCCTGCACCGAGCACCGAGTTGGCCGTGCAGGTCACCAACAACCTCAGCCAGGCAGTGAACGTGTACGCGACGCCTGCGGGCGGGAGCGAATTGTTCCTGCGGCAGGTCCCGGCGAACACCGTGGAACGCGTGCCGGTGCAGGGTGTCACGAGCGGCACGAAGTTGACATTCAAGGCGGTCACGGTGGACGGGTCGCGCACGTATGGAAGCCGCGATGTGACACTGACGGGGTTGTACGTGTGGAGTGTTCCCTGATCGACAGTCGCGCGCGTCGGTGGCTCAACGCTGGTTGCTGGACGTGGTGACCCTGCGTACCTTTCCGGGCCGGAGCCCACACTCCGGCCCGTTCCTATTTTCGCTACTCGTTACCGCCGCGCGCATGGCAGCCTGCGGGACCTCTGTGCGCCTCGGAGCCGCATGACGCTTCTGCCCGACTGGGTGAAAAACGGCTATTTGCGGCTCATCGATCCAGTGGCAGACTGGCTGGTTGAGCGACGCGTGCATCCCAATACGATTACCGTGTTCGGGACGCTCTGCACCGTGGTAGGGGGGGTGATCTACGCCACCGGGCACATCAAGACGGGTGGCTGGTTTCTCTCCATCACCGCACTGTTCGACGTACTTGACGGCACGGTGGCCCGCCGGTCCAATAGAAGTTCCACGTTCGGGGCCTTTCTCGACTCCACGCTGGACCGTCTCGCTGATGGATTCGTCCTTGGCGGATTGGCGGTGTTCTACGCGACGAGCGGGTTGCACCACAGCGTTCCGCTCATGATCACCGCGCTGCTGGGTCTTCTGGGCGCGTTCCTGACGTCGTACACACGCGCGCGCGCCGAGGCGCTCGGGCTCGACGCCAAGGTGGGCATGATGCAGCGTCCCGAGCGCGTCGTGCTCATGGCTGCACCGCAGGCACTGTTCGGGTTGTTCTTCAACGGGTGGCCGTTGGCCATCATCATCGTCGTCCTGACCGTCACGGCCTGGATCACAGTGATTCAGCGCGTCGTCTTTGTCTATTCCGCGACGACGGGAGCGGACGCTGCACGGGTGCGCACGGAGGCCGAGGCGAGTCCCGGATCCGTGCCCGCCGATGTACACCGCGCCCTCGTCTAACAGGAGATTCAGTGCAAGGTTCCACTTCCGACACACGGTCCACGCCGCGTCCCGCCACCGGCAAGCTCGGCATCATCACCCCTGGCCTCGGCGCCGTTGCCACCACGTTCATGGCTGGCGTGGAGAACATTCGGCGCGGTACGAGCAGCCCCATTGGCTCGCTGACCCAGATGGCCACCATCCGCCTTGGCAAGCGCACGGACAATCGTGCGCCACTCATCAAGGACTTCGTTCCGCTCGCCGAGCTCAAGGACATTGTCTTCGGCGCCTGGGATCCCATTCCGGATGACGCGTACACGGCGGCGAAGAAGGCCGGTGTGCTCGAGGACAAGCACCTCGAACCCATCAAGGATTTCCTCTCGGCCATCAAGCCCATGCCGGCGGTGTTCGAGAATCACTACGTCACGCGGTTGCACGGCACCAACGTGAAGAAGGGCAAGACCAAGCGTGACCTGGCCGAGCAGCTCCGGCAGGACATGCGTGACTTCAAGGCGAAGCACAACTGCGACCGCCTGGTGATCGTGTGGTGCGCATCCACGGAGATCTTCATCAAGCCGGGCCCGCAGCACGCGACGCTCGAGCAGTTCGAGAAGGCGATGGAGAACAACGACGAGGCCATCGCCCCGTCCATGCTCTATGCCTATGCGGCGCTCATGGAGGGTGTGCCCTTCTGCAATGGCGCACCTAACCTGTCCGTGGACATCCCGGCACTCGTGCAGCTCGCAAACGATCGGGGCATTCCCGTCTCGGGCAAGGACTTCAAGACGGGCCAGACATGGATGAAGACCATCATCGCACCGGGCATCAAGGCGCGCATGCTGGGCCTCGCCGGCTGGTACTCCACGAACATCCTTGGCAATCGCGACGGAGAGGTGCTTGACGATCCCGCGTCGTTCAAGACGAAGGAAGAGTCCAAGCTGTCGGTGCTGCACACCATCCTGCAGCCGGAGAAGTACCCGGAGCTGTACAAGGATTTCTCGCACGTGGTGCGCATCAACTACTATCCCCCGCGCGGCGACAACAAGGAAGGCTGGGACAACATCGACATCGTGGGCTGGATGGGGTACCCCATGCAGATCAAGGTCAACTTCCTCTGCCGCGACTCCATTCTCGCCGCGCCGCTGGTGCTCGACCTCGCCCTGTTCAGCGACTTTGCGCACCGCGCAGGCATGAAGGGCATCCAGGAATGGCTGTCGTTCTATTACAAGAGTCCCATGACGGCGCCGGGCCTGCAGGCGGAGCACGACCTGTTCATCCAGCAGACCAAGTTGAAGAACACGCTGCGACACCTCATGGGCGAGGAGCAGATCACGCACCTTGGCCTGGAATACTACCAGTCATGATGTTCACCACCGGCGCACGACCCCGAGCCGCGGCGGCGCTGTGTGTCGCGCTCTCTGGCGTGATGTCGTGCTTCGGTGGCGACCACCAGCTGGAATTGCGGCAGGGTACGGACAGCTACAAGATGATCATCACTTCCGACCCGATCCCGCCCCATGCGCGGGAAGATGTCATCTACACCATCAAGGTGACGGACCGGAAAACGGGACAGCCCATCGAGACCGGTGAGGGACGCATCTTCGCGAACACGCGCGAAGGTGCCCGCACGTACGACGGCTTCGTCAAGTCACCCCAGGTCGGCGCCTACTCGGCCAAGCTCAACTACGTGAGCGCGGAGCAGTGGGCCGTCGGCATTCAGTTCCACAGTGATGCGTCCAGGCCGCTGGAGAAAACGGAATGGATGCAGGACGTGCTCCCGGAGCGGAGCGGGAAACCGTAAGATCATGCGCCATTTCTATCGCAGTCACATGTCGCCAGCCCAGGTCCTCGTAGTGGCGGACCAGTTCTTCGCGACCCTCGCCATGACGTCGTCGGCCACCACGTCCCGCACGCGCCAGCTCGCGGGTGCGCTGGGAGCCCTGAAGTTGAGCGTGCGCCCTGAAGGAGGGCACTACACGTTCGTCGAGGTGACCACGGACCAGATGGGCGAGAGCCGGCTGGACCGCAACGTGAAGAAGTTCTTTCTCCAGGTGCACCGCGCCGAGGATCCGTCGCACACGCTTCACGCGGCGTACTAGTGGCTGCGCCGCGGTCGGCATCGACGCGGAATGGGGGGCAGGCAGCAGCAGCGCAGTCCACTGGCCACGTCGAGACAGCACTCTCCCGCACGCAGCGGCTCGAGCTCTACTACTGGATGCGCCTGACGCGTTCCCTCGAGGAACGGCTGGTGAACCTGTACCGCCAGACGAAAGTCGTGGGCGGGTTGTTCAGGTCGCTCGGCCAGGAGGCGGATGCCGTCGGCAGCGCGTACGCACTGCGGAAGGGTGACATCCTCTCCCCGCTCATCCGCAATCTCGGCTCCATGCTCGTCAAGGGCGCCACGCCGGTGGAAATCCTCAAGCAGTACATGGCGAAGAGCGATTCCCCGACACGCGGCCGCGAGCTCAACATCCATTTCGGCGACACGGACCGCGGCTTCATCGGTCAGATCTCCCCGCTGGGCGACATGGTGCCCGTGATGGCCGGCGTGACGCTCACGTTCAAGCTCCGCGGCGAGGAGCGCGTCGGGCTCGTGTACGTGGGCGACGGGGCGACGTCGACCGGCGCGTTTCATGAAGGAATCAACTTCGCGGCAGTGCAACGCTGCCCGCTGGTGGTGATCATCGAGAACAACGGCTACGCCTACTCGACCCCGACGTCGAAGCAGACGGCGGCCGCACAGCTCGTGGACAAGGCCATCGGCTACGGCATTCCCGGCGAGCGCGCCGACGGCAATGACGTCATCGCGACGTATGAAGCGACGAAGCGCGCCGTAGACCGTGCGCGTCGCGGCGATGGGGCATCCATCGTCGAACTGATGACGTATCGACGGAAGGGCCACGCGGAGCACGACAACCAGTCCTACGTGCCCGAGGGCGAAGGGGAGCGCTGGGCGCGTGAGAACGACCCGATCGACCGCTATGTCGTGCGGCTCGCCAGCGAGGGAGTGACGGCCGCCGAATTGTCCGAGATCGATGCCCGCGTCCAGCGTGAAATCGACGCGGCGACAGAGAGTGCAGAAGCATCCGGTGTGCCCGCGCCACTCGACGCACTCGTTGGCATCTACGCGGATCCGCCGGCCAGCCCGCCGCTGTGGTTCCGCGAGGGCAACGGCGCGGCCGTGGAGGCGCATGAGCGTCCCGAGAGCTGGGGCACCTACGATATCAGTGGTGACGTGTAATGGCCGAGATCACGTACCTCGAGGCCATTCGCGAGGCGCTGTTCGAGGAGATGGAGCGCGACCCGAACGTCTTCATGCTCGGCGAGGACATCGGCGCGTACGGCGGCGCATTCAAGGTGACCGATGGGCTGATGGCGAAATTCGGGGAGTCGCGTGTCATCGACAGCCCCATTTCGGAGATTGGCATCGTGGGCGCGGCCGCCGGCGCTGCCCACATGGGAATGCGTCCCGTTGTCGAGATGCAATTCATCGACTTCATCGCGAACGCCTACGACATGCTCACCAATTACGTTGCCACGGCGCGGTATCGCGCCTTTCTGCCAACGCCCATGGTGGTGCGTGGGCCGAGTGGCGGATACGTGCGCGGCGGGCCCTTTCACTCGCAGAATCCCGAGGCCGGATTCATCCACACGCCCGGCCTCAAGGTGGTTTATCCCAGCACCGCCGAGGATGCAAAGGGGCTGATGAAGGCTGCCATCCGCGATGATGACTGCGTGCTCTTCTTCGAGCACAAGTATCTCTATCGTCGCATCAAGGGCGCGATGCCCGCGGGGGACCATGTTGTGCCTATCGGCAAGGCCCGCGTTGCGCGCGAGGGCAGGGACCTCTCGATCATCACGTACGCGGCGACCGTCCACAAGGCGCTGGAGGCGGCGGACCAGCTGGAACGGGAAGACGGGCTGCGCGTCGAGGTCCTGGACCTGCGGTCGCTCGCGCCGCTCGACGACGAGGCGATCGTGGCGACGGTGAAGAAGACCAATCGCGTGCTCATCGTGCACGAGGACACCCGCACGGGTGGCATCGCCGGCGAGATCACCGCGCGAATCAGCGAGTCGTGCTTCGAGTGGCTGGATGCGCCCATCCTGCGGGTCACGGCCCATGATGTTCCCTTGCCCTATGCACCGTCGCTCGAGGATTTTGTCCTGCCGCAGGTGGCGGACATCGTCGTGGCGGCCCGTCGGCTGGCAGCGTACTGATGGCACGTCGCGACACCGATAACCTGGGTCCCGAGGGCTCCGGGCAGACGAGCGAGGGGGTATGGCCTTATGTTGGTGTAGGGTGCATGACCGCAATCAGTGGGATGATGGGCGCTGCCATGATAGCCGTCCTGGTCGCCAAGATTGTCGGGTACGCCACGGGCTGCGCGGCGGATGGCGAGACGGGAGCACCGTGTGACTGGCTGACATATGCGGTGCGGGGTGGGCTGCTGGGCTTGATTCTGGTTCCAACGATTGTGATCCGGCGGATGCGGAAGGCTCGCGCCGCGTCTCGTAACTCCGAGTGAGAGGACATCGCAGTGGCACGCGTTGACGTCATCATGCCCCAGATGGGCGAGTCGATCGCCGAGGGGACGCTGTCGAAGTGGCTGAAGAAGGTCGGCGACGAGGTGAAGCGGGACGAGCCGATTTTCGAGATCAGCACGGACAAGGTGGACGCCGAGATTCCGGCGCCCTCGGCGGGCGTGCTCGTGGAAATCATCGTGCTGGAAGGGCAGACGGTGGAGGTGCAGACGGTGGTGGCGCGGATCGAGACGGAGAAGGGCGCGGCGGTGGCCGTGCCTGCCGTTGCGGCGCCGGCAGCGCCTGCGGTGAGCGCCGGCGC
>JAYVNZ010000247.1:0-13699 GCA_043758185.1 Gemmatimonadaceae bacterium
GTGGCGGGCGACGAGTTCCTTCGTCGCCGTGACGCCGTCCATCACCGGCATGTCCAGGTCGAGCACGGCGACGTCGGGGTTGAGTCGTTCGATCAGCGCGATGGCCTCGCGCCCGTTCGCTGCTTCTCCAACCACCTCGATGTCGCGGTTGGCCGCGAGCAGCGCCTTGAGGCCCGCGCGCACGACGAGGTGATCGTCGGCGAGGATGACGCGGATGGTATCGGAGGGTGCCATAGACGCCTACACCTTCTGGACAATGAGCGCGGTGACCATCCCGAACATGCCGCGCTCGCTCTCGGCGTGCGCGAGAATGTGGCAGTGGAGGGCCCACGTGCCGGGGTTGTTGCAATTGACGATGACGTCGTACCGCTCGCCTGGCGCGATGTTGAGCGTGTCACACTTGTACGGACTCGACAAGGCCCAGCCATCCTTTGCAATGACCGTCTGGTGCATGCCGTGCAGGTGCATGGGGTGGATCATCATCCCCTCATTCATGTAGCGGAGGCGCACCTTCTGGCCCAGCTTGGCGACAATCGGCTCCGTGGCGGGAAAGCTCTTGCCGTTGAATGTGTAGCCGTGCGCGCCGTCGTTGAGCACCAGCACGTAATCCAGGTCCACCCTGGGCTCGCTGGACGTGTCCTTCGGCTCGATGATGAAAGCGCCAAGGAGGCCGAGTCCCACCTGCTTTGTGGAGTTGTGGTGGGAGTGGTACATGTGCGAGCCGGGGTTGGGCGCCGTGAACTCATACGAGTACGACTGCCCGGGCTTGATGGGCGGCTGCGTGATGAAGGGCACGCCATCCTGGTCGTTGGGCAGTTCCAGGCCATGAAAGTGGATGGCGGTAGACTCGGGAAGGTCGTTCTTGAGGTTGATGCGCACCCGGTCGCCTTCACGTACGCGGATCTGCGGCGCTGGAATCACTCCATTGTAGGTCCAAGCCTCAACAATCCGCTCGGGCTCGACTTCCCACTGCACCACGCTCGCCGTGAGGTCGTAGTTCTTCACGCCCTTCTCGATGCGCGGGGCCATGAGCTGGTTGCCCTTGCCCCTGGTCCTGGCCGGAAAGGCCTTGATGCCCTTCTCGTGCATGGCATCCATGGCGTCGGCGGCAGCCCGCGCGCTCATGGCGGGGGTCGCCGCGTTGGCGGTCGCGACTGTACCAGCCTGCTTGACTGCCGCGACTGCGCCGGACTCCGCGGCCTTTCCGCAGGCGACCAGAGCTCCCGCGCCGGCGACGGAGACCGCGCCCAGCGAGGCCGCCTTCAGGAAAGACCGTCGCGACGTAGGCGCGATGGTGAGTGTATCGAGCAGGTCGTCGGAGCGGTCGGCGTTCGACATTGGCGGTCTCTCGGAGGTAGGATGAGGTTACAGGGAATCTCGGCCGCCGAGTGGTGGCCGTCCGTCAGGCAGTTGCGGGAAGTTTCGGATGGTCGCGCCGGACACGTTTGTCGGGAAAACTCCTGACAGTCAGGCGTGGCGAGACAGGGGTGCCCTGTGCTCAACCTTGCAGGCCGAGGCGAACAGACATTAGTGGGCGCTACCGGGACATTGGTGTGTGCGCCCACGACGTGTTGGGCCCGCTAGTCGGAATTGCAGGGGGCGCCTGCGAAAGGTCTCGAGGCGCTGAACGGGCGTTGGTGGGGTCTTGACGGCGCGGCACGGCGGATTGGCACCTGTCGTCGTCACCGCGCAGCGGCTGAAGCTACATCTTGAGTGCCACCGGTGAGGTCTGGCGAGAGGTTGGTCACATCGTCACCGCCTGCTCAGGGCGGTGCACGACGAGGCGCGAGCACTGAACGCCAAGCGTCGGGAGCCATCAGAAGAGACCTTACCATATGTATTAGGAATGAGGGGACACTCTACTGACATTGGTGCGAACGGGTGCTCCCCTTGCGGCCGCGATCTGGCGGTACCAAGTTTGTGGCCCGCCGCTAACGATGCTTCACCGTCCGGCCCTTCGTTCCGGCGCCACCCGCGCGGAGCAATTTCCATGGCACGAGTCGTCGCGCTTTACAACACTCCTAAGGATCCTGCCGCATTCGACGCCTACTACGAGACGACCCATCTCGCGATCGCGCAGAAGATGCCCGGGTTACGCTCGATCGAACTGAGCAAGGGTCCGATCGTCACGCCCACAGGTCCCGCGGCGTATTACCGCGTCGGCACCCTGCGCTTCGACTCCATGGATGACCTGCAGTACGCGCTCGCGTCGCCAGAGGGACAGGCGGCCGCTGCGGACGTCAACACCTTCGCCACCGGCGGGGCAACGCTGCTCTTCTTCGATACCATGGATATCTGACCAGCTAGGAGGACGCGCCATGCGCAACGTCATCATGATCACCGGAACGAGCTCGGGGTTCGGACTAGATGCCGCTCAGCGCTTGGCGCGCCGCGGGCATCACGTCATTGCTACCATGCGCGAGTCGCGCGGCCGCAACGGCGAGTCGCGCGCGAGCCTCGAGCGCATCGCCGCTGACGAGAACCTCGCGCTCAAAGTCCTCGAGCTCGACGTCACCGACGAGCCCTCGGTGACGGCGGCTGTGGATGCCGCGATACGCGACGCGGGCCGCATCGACGTGGTCATCAACAACGCCGGCTTTGCCGGCCTTGGTGTGACCGAGGCGTACACGGTTGAACAGTGGCAACAGATGTTCGACGTAAACGTGTTCGGAGCTGTGCGCGTGAATCGCGCCGTGCTCCCCATCATGCGCAGGCAGCGGAATGGGCTGCTCATCCATGTGAGTTCCGCCGCCGGGCGCGTCGCCATCCCGGCGATGGCGGCGTACTGCTCCAGCAAGTTTGCCCTCGAGGCCCTCGCCGATTCGTACCGCTACGAATTACTCCCGTTCGGCATCGACTCGGTGCTCGTTGAGCCAGGAATGTATCGCACCCCGATCTTCGACCACATCACCCCGCCGGACGACAAGAGCCGAGTGGCGGACTATGGGAACTTGGCCGAGTTCGTCGACAGGGTGTCGGGCGTCTTCCAGGCCGGTATCAATGCGCCGGACAATGCGGGAAGTGCCGAAGTCGCCGAAACGCTCGTCCGTCTCGTCGAGATGAACTCATTGGAGCGCCCGTTCAGGACCATCGTCGGCGAGGCCATCAAGCCGCTGTTCGAGGGGTACAATGCCGCCGCAGAAAGAATACGGCCGGTGATTGCTCAAATCTTCGCGGTGCCGGAATTGGCCGGAACACTAGCGGCTCCTCCGCACTGAACGAGTTCCTGGCATCTGTCGGACTCACCGCACCGTCCAGATCAGGATCGCGCCGCACCCTCGACCGTAGAACCCCGGCACGATCTCACCGTCGCGATATGCCGCGATGGCGCCGATCTGGGCCGCCGGCACATCGTTGATCGACTGATTCTCGAAGCCATCGATGACGATGTTCGGCTTGCAAGTGGTGGCGCCACGGCTGCTGAGCACCTGCGTGTTGTAGCTCTCGCCGCTGATGCGGAAACCAGGAATCTTCTCGATCACGTCGCTTTGCGTACGAGACACGTTTCCGCCACTCCATCTCCTCCGGGCCGATGTAGATGCCGAACAACTTGTGCGTCACGAGATCGCTGAACTCGCGGTAACGAGAGCGCAGCGCGACGACGCGCACGGAGTCGAGGTTCACGATACGCCGCAGGTGCACCTCGCGCGTCCCCATCACACCGCTCCGCAGTTCGACGGAGAATTCGGCGGGGTCGTAGCCGAGGTGCCTGACGTCGAGCACCTGCGTGCCCGCGGGCAGGCCCCGGAGCGAGTAGCGACCGAGCGCGTCCGTCCTGGCCGTGACCGCAGTGCCCCGTACGCCGACGTTCACCGAGGCGAGTGGTGCGTCAGTCCGCGGACGATGCCGCTCAGCATCGCCGAGCCGGAGACGGGAACGGCGACGGCACTGTCAGTGCGCGACGCTGGGGAATCCGCCGCGCCGCTCGCCGGTGTCGCGGTGAACGAGAAATGGCGGACGGCGACGCCCAGGCTATCCTCCACCAGTGCGCGAATCACGGGGCCGGTGCGTCCCATGTGCTGGAGCTGGAGCGACAGCCAGGTGTCGGTCGGCACGCCGCACAGGCGGTACCAACCGCCGGCGTCAGTGGTTGCTGACGCTGTGCGCTCGCGGTTCACCGAGCGCAGCGTGGCGCGATCGAAGTCGCGCTCCCCCCATGACATCACGAGCACCGCGCCCGGCACCGGTCCCTCGGTCTCGGCGTCCACCACATGCCCGTAGATCACCCCCGTCTGTGGGGGAAGGGCAACGCCCGGGCACAGCGCGCCGCGGAGCTTCGTGGCGGGAGGAAGACCGAGATCGATCGTTGCGGATTGTCCCGGCATGATGACGACCTCGCGCGGTGCGAGCGTGATCTCGAGGGAATCCAGCACCGGGCTCTCGAATCCTACCACGTAGCGGCCCGGCACCAGCGAATCGATGTGGTATCTGCCGCTCGTGTCGGTCAACGCGTCCCCACTCGCGCCTTCTCGTGCGTCCGGGCCAACCGCGACAACGCGCGCGCCGACGAGCGGACGGGCGCGCGCGCTATCGACCACTCGACCCTCAAGGCGGCGGACCGGGCAGCTTGCGCGTCAGCGGACCGGACCAGGCAAAAGGTCAAGGCGTACAACAGGCCGGTTGGTAGGCTGTGTGCTCGAGTCATTTGGCGCACCCTTCGAAGAACGAGTGTCGGCAGCGGGGGGGCAACAGGTTCGCAATGTGTATACAAAGAATGCCAGCGCAATGCATACAGTGTAGGGGAAGAAGCCACAAGCAGAGCCGAGACTTCGACCCGTGAGCCTCGTTGACCGTCAACACGAATTGGCTTCGAACATTTCACACATTGACAGACGAGGCCTTCCTGTTGCACGTCAGTGCATCGATGATCGTGGTTCCACCAAGCATTGGAGCAGATGCCTGAATCCCGAATCGCGGCACAAACCGCCGCCATGAACCGAACGCTGCCCCCGGAGCTGTTCGCCAATTTCCTGGCGCTTTCGTCCGATGCGGTGGTGGCCGTGGATGACGCACAGCGCATCATCTTCTTCAACAAGGGTGCGGAGCAGATCTTCGGGTGGACGGCAGCCGAGGTGGGCGGGCGCCCGCTCGCCACGCTGCTGCCGGAGCGCTTTCATGCAACGCACACCGGCCTTGTCCGGGGCTTCGCGGCGGCGCACGGTGCTGCGCGCACGATGGGGGAGCGCCAGCAGATCAGTGGCCGCCGCAAGAACGGTGAGGAGTTTCCCGCCGAGGCGTCCATTCAGCAGATGCACGTGGGCGGGGAGCAGGTCTATGCGGCCCTGCTGCGCGACATCAGCCCGCGACAGCGCGCAGAAGACGCCCTCCGCCTGGCGGTGAAGGCGCGGGACGACATGATCGGCATCGTGTCGCACGACCTGCGCAATCCGGCGAACGCCGTGAAGATGCTGGCCATGAGCGTACTCGCCGAGTCGGTAACGCTGCCCGAGCCCATCACGGAGCGCGTGCGCATCATCCTGCAGGCGGCGGTGCAGATGGACACGCTCATCCAGGACTTGCTCGACGTCACCCGCCTGGAGGCAGGCCGGCTCACCGTCACGCCGCACCGGACGCCCATTCACGACCTCATGCACGCGGCAACCACGGCGCTGCGCCCGTTGGCGGATGCTGCAGGCGTCGCCCTGGACGTGATCGTGGCGGACGACGTGACGGATCTGCTGGCAGATCCGGAGCGGGTCACGCAGGCCATCTCCAATCTCGTGGGCAACTCGCTGAAGTTCACGGAATCGGGCGGGCACGTGTCGCTCAGCGTTGTGCGTCGCGGCGGCTTTGCGGAGTTCATGGTGCGGGACACCGGCATCGGCATTCCTCCGGAGCAGCTGGCCCATGTGTTCGAGCGCTTCTACAGGGCACGGGTGGAGCTCACCGCGCGACGCCACGGCGCGGGGCTCGGACTTCCCATTGCGCGAGGCATCGTGGAAGCGCACGGTGGCACCATCCGGATCGAGAGTGAGCATGGGCACGGCACGCTCGTCGTGTTCACGCTGCCATTCGCCGACTGACGAACGTGTCGTCCTGAGCGCAGCGAAGGACCTGCTCTTCTCCGGGCCGGCAAACAGGTCCTTCGCTTCGCTCAGGACGACAACCATGAATACTGCCCCTTGCGCGATCACCCCGTCCCGTCCTATCCTGTGATCGTTCGACCAACTCAGCAGACCCCAATGATGATCCTCGCGTCGCGCCTCCTCATTATCGCCGTAGTCTCCGTATCGCTTACGGAGGTTATTGGCGTGCGAGAGGGTCCAGCGGCGTAAGGCATCACCGACCGCGACCTCTCTCGAAACGGGAGGGGTCGCGCGCAGCTCGAGTCGCCGCGGCCCGTCCCCTTCCGGACGGGCCGCTGTCGCATTCTCCCCCTCGAGAGGCACGCATGCGATCGGACACCATCAAGCGCGGCATGGAGCGCGCGCCCCACCGCAGTCTCCTGCGAGCCACCGGCCAGGTAAAGGACGGTGAGTGGGACCGCCCGTTCATCGCGGTGTGCAATTCCTACGTGGACATCGTGCCTGGCCACGTACATCTCCAGGCCTTCGGCAAGGTGGTGAAGGAGGCCATCCGTGCCGCGGGCGGCATTCCGTTCGAGTTCAACACCATCGGGGTGGACGACGGCATCGTGATGGGGCACGATGGCATGCACTACTCGTTGCCGTCGCGCGAGGTGATCGCGGACTCCGTCGAAACCATGGTGCGCGCGCACTGCTTCGACGCGGTGATCTGCATCCCCAATTGCGACAAGATCGTGCCGGGCATGCTGATGGGTGCCGCACGCGCGAACGTGCCCACCGTATTCGTCTCCGGCGGCCCGATGGAGGCGGGAGTGGACTCGACAGGGGCGACCGTCGACCTCATCTCCGTGTTCGAGGCTGTGGGCCAGCGCGCCGCCGGTACCATCGACGATGCACGACTGCTCGACCTCGAGCGCCACGCGTGTCCCACCTGCGGCAGCTGCAGCGGCATGTTCACCGCCAATTCGATGAACTGCCTGTGCGAGGCAATCGGCCTCGCCCTGCCGGGCAACGGATCCATCCTCGCCACATCGCCAGCGCGCCACGACCTCGCGCGCCGCGCCGCGGAGCATCTGCTTCAGCTCGTGCGCGACAACGTGACCTTTCGCGACATCGTCACGCCGCACGCCATCGACAACGCCGTTGCGCTCGACGTCGCGATGGGCGGATCCACGAACACGGTGCTGCACGTGCTCGCACTGGCGCGGGAGGCGGAGGTGGACTATCCGCTTGCGCGATTCAATGCGGTGGCGGAGCGCACCCCGCACCTCGCGAAGATCTCACCCGCCTGGGATGGCGACCGCCAGTGGCACATGCAGGACGTCCACGCCGCAGGCGGCATTCCTGCCATCCTCGCCGAGCTGGCGCGAAAGCCCGGCACCTTGCACCTCGATGCGCGGACGGTCACGGGCAAGACACTCGGCGAATCGCTCGCCGGCGTGACCAATACGAATCCCGCGTGCATCCGGCCTCTCGACAATCCGCACAGCCAGCGAGGTGCACTCGCCGTGCTCTTCGGGTCACTCGCGCCACTCGGCGCGGTGGTCAAGGTAGGCGCGGTTTCACAGCACGAGATGCTGTTCCGCGGACCGGCTCGCGTCTTCGACAGCGAGGAGGCCGCCACCGCGGCGGCAATGGGCGGGCGCATCCAGGCTGGCGACGTGATCGTCGTGCGCAACGAAGGCCCGCGCGGCGGCCCGGGCATGCGGGAAATGCTCGCACTCACCAGCCTGCTCAAGGGCATGCCACTCGGCGAATCGGTCGCGCTCATCACCGATGGTCGCTTTTCTGGCGGTACGCGCGGACTGTGCATCGGGCATGTGTCACCCGAAGCGGCGGAGGGCGGGCCGATCGGGCTCGTTGAGGATGGCGACATCATCTCGATGGATCTCGCCGCGCGGCGCATGGACCTCGAGGTCTCCGCTGCGGAGCTCGACCGTCGCGCCGGTGAGTGGGCGGCGCTGCCACCCAAGTTCACGCGCGGCTGGCTGGCGCGATACGCCGCGATGGTCACGAGCGCACACACCGGCGCGGTGCTGGCGGTGCCGGAGACACGCCGTGTGGCCAAGCCCGTGCACGCACCCGCGTGGGATGCAGCGGCTGCGGGATCAGGCGCAATGGCCGGAGGGGCGCGATGAGCACACATGCCGATCCCGCACTGCGCACCGGTGCACAGATCATGTGCGAAGCGCTCATCCGACAGGGCGTGGACGTGATCTTCGGCCTGCCAGGCGGCGCCATCATGCCCTTCTATCACGCGCTGCCCGAGTACGCCGATCAACTGCACCACGTGCTGTGCCGGCACGAGCAGGGCGCTGGCCACGCCGCGGAGGGTTACGCGCGGGCCAGTGGTCGCGTGGGCGTGTGCGTGGCAACGAGCGGCCCCGGCGCCACCAACCTCGTCACGCCCATCGCTGATGCGTGGATGGATTCGTCGCCGATGGTGGCCATCACTGGCCAGGTGTCCAGCGCATTGCTGGGCACCGATGCCTTCCAGGAAACGGATATCATCGGCATCACGGTGCCGATCACCAAGCACAGCTACCTGGTGCGCGACGCGCGCGACATTCCCCGCGTTGTCGCGGAGGCGTTTCACCTGGCCTTCACCGGACGCCAGGGCCCGGTGCTCATCGACGTGACCAAGGACGCGCAGCAGGCGAGCGTGGTGCCGGACTGGAATGTGGTCCTCGACCTGCCGGGCTACGAGGATCATCGCCTGCGCGATGTGGACGACACTGCGATCCACTCGGCGATCGAGCTCCTCTCGAACGCGCAACGACCGCTCATTCTCGCCGGCAACGGCGTCATCTCGTCAGGCGCCACGGCGGAACTGCTGGCCTTTGCCGAGTTGACCGGCGTGCCGGTGATCACCACGCTGCACGGGCTGGGATCGTTTCCGCAGGACCACCCGCTCAGCCTCGGCATGCCCGGCATGCATGGCTGGGTGCACGTGAATCGTGCCATCCAGCGCTGCGACGTGCTGCTCAACATCGGCAGCCGGTTCGACGATCGCGTCACGGGCAAGGCGTCCACCTTCGCGCCGCATGCCGCCGTCATCCACGTGGACGTGGACCCGTCGGAGATCGGCAAGCTGGTGAAGGTGAAGGTGGGCATTGTAGGCGACGCGCGTGTGGTGATCAATGCGCTCATTGATGCATTCACTGCGCGAGCGGCAGAGCAGGATCTTCGCTTTGCTCAGGACGACAGCCGCTTCGCTCTGCAACCCTGGCTCGACGAGGTGCACCAGTTGCGCGAGCAGTTCGAGCCGCGCCAGGAATATCGTCGTCGGCCGGATGGCGACACACTCCAGCCGCATGACGTGTGCGCCGCCCTCAATGCGGCGCGGATCAGCCGCGGCAATTGTCGGGTGGTCACCGATGTGGGACAGCACCAGATGTGGACCGCGCAGTTGCTCGACTGGCAGTGGCCTCGTACGCACATCACCAGCGGCGGCTCCGGCACCATGGGCTTTTCCATGCCGGCCGCGCTCGGCGCAGCGATCGCGCTGCCCGAAGAGACCATCTGGGTGGTGGTCGGCGACGGCGGCTTCCAGATGACGAACCAGGAGATTGCGACCATGGCGCAGGAAGGGCTCACCAACATCAAGATCGCCATCATCAACAACGGCTACCTGGGCATGGTCCGGCAGTGGCAACAGCTGTTCGAGGGCCGTCGCTACAGCGGCACGCCACTGAGCGGTCCGGACTTCGCGAAGCTCGCCGACGCCTATGGCGTGCGCGGCATCACCGTGGACCAGGTGGACCAGGTGGCGCCGGCCATCGACGACGCGTGGGATCATGCGGGCGTGGTGGTGATCGACTTCCGTGTGGAGCGCGAGGCCAACGTGTTCCCCATCGTTCCACAGGGGCGCAGCATTGGCGAGATGATGGTCGATGCCCTTACGCATGCACCAACCACCGGTGTGTCACCGGAATACGCAGGGCGGCCATGACGAGTTATCAGCCGCCGGCCCGGCGCCACACGCTCGTCGTGAAGCTCAACGATCGTCCTGGAGCGCTGTACCGCGCCATTGGCCTCATCCGGCGGCGCGACTACAACGTGTCCAGCCTGGTGGTGGGCAGCACCGACACGTCGGGCACCAGCCGCATGGTGCTGGTCATCGAGGCGGTGGACGTCCAACAGGTCGTGCAACAACTGAATCGCCTGATCGACGTGTTGTCCGTTGCCGAGGTGGCACACGATGACACGCTGCTGGATCACTTCGCGGACGCAATGCGCCGCTTCGACAGTTCCCCAACTGCCACCCACACTCTGGAGCTCGTGCAATGACCGTTCTCTACTACGACGCGGACGCCCACCTCGAACGCCTCACAGGCCGTCGTGTCGCGATCATCGGCTACGGCAGCCAGGGGCATGCGCACGCCCTCAACCTCCGCGACTCCGGCGTCGACGTACGCGTGGGACTTCAGGCGTCATCGGCCAGCCGCGCCTCCGCGCAGGCAGCGGGGCTCAAGGTCGTGACGCCGGAGCAGGCGGCGCACGAGGCGGACTTCATCGTGATCCTCACGCCGGATCACACCCAGCGCGCGGTGTACGACGATGCGGTTGCGCCCAACCTCGTGGCTGGCAACACGCTGCTGTTCGCGCACGGATTCAACATCCGTTTCGGTGAAATCGCACCGCGCTCCGACATCGACGTCATCATGGTGGCGCCGAAGGCCCCCGGTCATCGTGTGCGCGAACTCTATCAGGAAGGAGCAGGCGTGCCCGCGCTCGTGGCCGTGCACTCCGATGCGACCGGCCACGCAATGGACGACGCCCTCGCCTACGCCAAGGCCATTGGCTCCACGCGCGCCGGTGTGCTGCAGACAACCTTCGCCGAGGAAACGGAAACGGACCTGTTTGGCGAACAGGCCGTGCTCTGTGGCGGCGCGTCCGCGCTCGTGAAGGCCGGCTTCGAGACGCTCGTTGCGAATGGATACCAGCCGGAAATCGCCTACTTCGAGTGCCTGCACGAGCTCAAGCTCATCGTGGACCTGATGTATCGCGGTGGCCTGAACTACATGCGTCACTCCGTGTCCGACACGGCGGAGTATGGCGACTACACCGCAGGTGACCGTATCGTGACGGCCGAGACGAAGCGCGAGATGCAGAAGCTGCTGGACGAGGTGAAGGATGGCACGTTCGCTCGGCGCTGGATCGAGGAGAATCGTTCCGGCCGCCCCACGTTCGAGGATCGCCGTCGTGCCGAGTCGTCGCACCAGATCGAGGCGGTGGGGCGCGCGATGCGACGCATGATGCCGTTCCTCGACGCGAAGGAGGTGATTCCCGGGCAGATCGCCGTACAGGCACCAGCGGGCGTCGTCCTGGGCGGCAGCGAAGGACCTGCTTCGCACGCATTGCACCGCAGCGGCACGTTGACCGGCGCGGGGGCCGCGTGACGTCCACCATCAGCCACGCCACGGGCTTCGACGAGGCCCTCGTCGCTCCCGCGGCCTCGCCGGCCAACGTTCCGGCCGGCGCACCGCCCGCCCTCATCTGGTTCAACGGCACGCTCGTGCCGTGGGCATCGGCCACCGTGCACGTGATGACGCACGCGCTGCACTACGGGTCGTCCGTGTTCGAGGGCATGCGCTGCTACGCCACCAATCGCGGGCCCGCTCTCTTTCGTGCGCACGAGCACCTGCGTCGCCTGCGCGACTCGGCGCGCCTGTATCGCATGGACCTCCCGCTCAGCGACGTGGAACTCCTTGATGCGTGTCGCAACGTCGTGCGCGAGAACGCGTTGACGAGTGCTTACCTGCGCCCGCTCGTATGGCGCGGGGCAGGTGGGCTGTCGCTCAGCGCGACCAAGCATCCAGTCGAGCTCATGATTGCGGCGCTGCCGTGGGGCGCGTACCTCGGCGAGGATGCGCTCGAGGCAGGGGTGGATGTGGGTATTTCGTCGTGGACGCGGCCCGCGCCCAACACGGTTCCGACGGGCGCGAAGGCTGGGGGCAACTACGTCTCCAGCCAACTCATCGCGATGGAGGCAGAGCGGCTCGGCTATGCCGAAGGCATTGCGCTCGATACGTCGGGGACGGTGAGCGAGGGGTCGGGGGAGAACATCTTCCTGGTGCGTGATGGCGTGCTCGTCACGCCACCAGCCGCATCGTCCATCCTGCCCGGCATCACGCGAGATACCGTGCTGACACTCGCGCGCTCGCAGGGGATCGCCACGCGCGAGGAACGTGTGCCGCGCGAGGCACTCTATGCCGCCGATGAAGTGTTCTTCACAGGTACGGCGGCGGAAGTAACACCGGTTCGTTCTGTTGACGGCTTGATGGTAGGCAACGGCCGGCGTGGGCCGGTCACGGCGCTGTTGCAGCGTGAGTTCTTTGCCACCGTACGTGGTGAGCGGAGTGACGAGCGGGGGTGGCTGACCATGGTCTGAGCGGAGCACGGCGCACGGCGCGATACGGACAGGGGCGACGACGGGCCCGGCAGATGCCATGCCGGGCCCATGTCTCGTTCAGCCGTAGCCACGGGGTCGGCAATCGTCGAGCTTTAGGACTCGTCAATGAACCGTCCTGGACATCACATGAGCGCAGACTCGCTACACCTTCTCCTGGGACTGCTCGATCTCGAGCCCCTCGAGGTGAACATCTATCGCGGCCAGAATCGCGACCTCGGCACCGGCCGCGTGTACGGTGGACAGGTTTTCGCGCAGGCTCTCGTTGCCGCCCGCCGCACCGTGGACGACAACCGCGAGGCACACTCGGCACATGGGTACTTCATCCTGCCCGGCGACCTGAATGCGCCAATCGTGTACTTCGTGGATCGTCTGCGCGATGGATCCAGTTTTACCACGCGGAGAGTCACGGCCATCCAGCACGGGCGCGCGATCTTCAACCTCTCGGCGTCGTTTCATATTGCGGAGTCGGGCCCTGAGCACCAGGCGCCAACAATGCCTGACGTGCCCCATCCCGATTCACTTACACCAGAGCTGCAACTCCTGCGCAACATGGCGGACCGCATCCCGGAATCGATCCGGTCCGTGGTGACGCAGGAGCGGTTGATCGACGTGCGTCCCATTGATCCGCTCGACCCCACGAGTACCGAGAAGCGTGAGCCCACGCGCCGTGCATGGATTCGCGCGGCGAGCAGGCTGCCAGACGACCCCGGCATTCACCAGGCGGTACTCGCATATGCGTCGGACTACGGGTTGCTCGTGACTGCGCTCCAACCGCACGGCATTCCCTACCGCGCGCGTGGCCTGCAGCTCGCCTCGCTCGACCACTCGCTCTGGATGCACAGGCCCTTTCGTGCCGACGAATGGCTGCTCTACTCCACGGACAGTCCAGTCACATCGGGTGCGCGCGGATTCGTGCGCGGTACGATTCACACGCAGGCGGGAGAGCTGGTTGCATCCGTGGCGCAAGAAGGCTTGATCAGGCTGAGACCGGCGGAGAAGAGTTGATTGTCGGCGACGGTGCGGCGGCACATCCCACCGACGGCTCGCCAACGGCAACATCGCTCAGCGCGGAATACGTGTTGCACCGAATCTGCTCCGTGACCTCCGTGTCCTCTGTGGTTCATTTCTTGTTCGCCTCACCACTGCCTATCATGCATCAACACACGTTCGTCCTCGTCGCCTGTGCCGTGCTCGTCACCGCGGTGCCCGTCCGGGCACAGGAGCCGTCCGTCGACATTCTCGTGCGCGGCGGCACCGT
>JAYVNZ010000248.1:0-11644 GCA_043758185.1 Gemmatimonadaceae bacterium
GGCGCGATGTCCGTGGTGAGCGGTCCGAGTGTGTAGAACGGTGCCTCCTGGCACCACTCGAGCTGCTTGTCCATGTTCTCCTTGATGAGATGCATGGGCACGTGGCCCGGCCCCTCATTCATCGTCTGGACGTCGAACTCCCACGCGATCTTGTTGAGCTCTCCCTGCGTGCGCAGCTCGGCGAACTGCGCCTCGTCGTTCGCGTCACGGATGGAGCCGGGCCGCAGGCCGTCGCCGAGCGAGAAGGAGACGTCGTACGCCTGCATGATTTCGCAGATCTCGCGAAAGTTGGTGTAGAGGAAGCTTTCCTTGTGATGCGACAGGCACCACTTGGCGATGATCGAGCCGCCGCGCGAGACGATGCCCGTGAGCCGGTTGGCCGTCATCGGCACGTAGCGCAGCAGCACTCCCGCATGCACGGTGAAGTAATCCACACCCTGCTCGGCCTGCTCGATGAGCGTGTCGCGGTAGACGGCCCACGTGAGATCTTCCGCCACGCCGCCCACCTTCTCCAGCGCCTGGTAGATGGGTACTGTGCCGATGGGGACCGCGGAATTGCGGATGATCCACTCACGGGTTTCGTGGATGTGCTGGCCCGTGGAGAGATCCATCACGGTGTCCGCGCCCCAGAGCGTGGCCCACCGCAGCTTTTCCACCTCTTCCTCGATGGACGAGGAGACCGCGGAGTTTCCGATGTTGGCGTTCACCTTCACCGTGAAGGCGCGACCGATGATCATCGGCTCGAGTTCGGGGTGATTGATGTTGGCGGGAATGATGGCGCGACCGCGCGCCACTTCGTCGCGCACGAGGGTGGCCGGCATCCCCTCGCGCAGTGCGACGAATTCCATCTCCGCCGTGATTTCGCCTCGGCGCGCGTACGACATCTGCGTCACGCTGCCCGTGCCGCGCAGCGCTGAGCGCGTGAGGCCAGAGGGAAGCTCAACGGTGCGCGTGCCGGAGACCGGCCGGTAGCTTCGCTCCACCGGCGTTACCGAGCCGCGGTCGAGGATCCATTCCTCGCGCAACGCCGGCAGACCCTCGCGCACGGGCAGGCCGAGTGGGCCGCTGGTGTCATAGACGCGGAGGGGCGGCTCGCCGCCGGAGAGTGCGATTTCGCGGAAGGGCACGTTGATACCGTGGGGTCCTTCCACGAATGCCTTTCGCGAGTTGGGGAAGGCATCACCGTACTGCATGTCCCCAACGGGGGTCGAGGACTGGGCGGTCGTCGCCATCGTGTCTCCTGCCTGCGGCTCGAGCTGGATCCGCATGGGGCCGGTGGCGCGCCAAGACGCGTCTCCGGACGGGTGACGCGCACGGGATCTCCGCAATTGGAGATGGCCGTGAGACGGCACGCCGCGCTCCCTACGCCGGTGTCATCCGGATCAGGTTCCAAGGGACTGTCTCAACCCCGATGCGTGAATGCAGCGAAGTACCCCTGGCGGCTATCTGGAAACTAGCGGCCCGGCAGGTGGGCGCAACGGCCCTGGCGCGGCAGTGGAAGTCGAAGGTCCGCTAGCGCCTGTTCGTCCTATGTATCTCGATATCCGGGGCGGCTGGCAAGTGATCTGCGCACCGGTGAGTTGACGGGCGCCGGGGCGGTGTATGGCAGTATTGCTATACAGTCCTGCCTCGGGGGGCCGCGCACCGACGATGATTCGTGTGAGACAGCGAAAGCTCGCGAAACGTTCGGTCGCATGATGATGCACGGATGTATCGCCGGAATATCTTCCTGCGCATCTGACAGACTCAGCGCACAAGGATGTTGTCGTCCTGAGCGCAGCGAAGGACCTGCTCGGTCGCCGCTTGAAGCAGGTCCGTCGCGTTGCCCAGGACGACGTGCAGGTTACCTCGCACATTGCATCATGCCCTCCTCCACACCACTCCTCATCTATGGCGCCTACGGATACACCGGCGAGCTGATCGTCCGCGAGGCAATCGCCGCCGGCCTGCATCCCGTGCTCTCGGGACGCGATCCCGCTGCGCTCGCGGCACTCGCCGCGCCGCTCGGTCTGGAATGGCGCGCCGCCCCCCTGGAAAATGCTGCCGCGCTCGATGCCGCCATGACGGGAATGCGTGCGGTGCTGCATTGCGCGGGCCCGTTCATCCACACGTCGCTGCCAATGGCTGACGCCTGCTTCCGCACCGGCGTGCACTACCTCGACATCACGGGCGAGATCGCCGTGTTCGAGGCACTCGTGGCGCGCTCAGGTGCAGCGCGCGACGCGAGCGTCACGTTGTTGCCGGGAGTGGGGTTCGACGTCGTGCCGTCCGACTGCCTCGCCGCACACCTCGCGCGTCGCCTGCCTGGCGCCACGCAGCTAGCGCTCGCGTTCCGTACTATTGGCGGCGTGTCGCGTGGCACCGCGACCACCATGGCCGAGGGCGCGGGCATGGGTGGGGCGGTGCGGCGTGGGGGACGGATCGTGTCAGTACCACCGGGGTGGCGCACGCGCGATGTGGACTTCGGGGATGGGCGCATGACGCTTGCGGTCACCATTCCCTGGGGCGACGTATCCACCGCGTACCACAGCACCGGCATTCCCGACATCGCGGTCTACATGGCAATGACGCCCTCGATGCATCGCGCGTTGCGCCTGAGCCGCTGGATTGGTCCGCTTCTGCGCGCACGGCCCGTGCGACGCCGGCTCGTTGCGCGGGCGCGTGCGCGCGCGCCGGGCCCCGACGAGGCGAGACGAGAGCGCGGCGAGTGCCGGCTGTGGGGCGAGGTCCGCGATGCGTCAGGCGCGACGGCGACGGCGCGACTCGTGACTCCGGAGGGTTACACGCTTACTGCACGCACCGCGGTGGCTGCGGCGCGACGCGTGCTCGCCGGGGGAATTGCCACGGGATACCTCACACCGTCGCAGGCGTTCGGGGCGGACTTCACACTCGAGCAGCACAACGTGATGCGCGAGGACCTGTAGCCCGCCGCCAGACAGAGGCACGCCTATTGCGAACTCAACGTCTCCTCCGCGTAATCCCAAAACGACGGGACGGACCGAGGAGGATACCCTAATGTCCACTCTGCGACGGCGCGCATGCATTGCGCGCTGGAGGCCGGATCTGTGCCCTTGACCTCCGGAGCGCTGTTTCAGCTTGGGATTGCGCTGGACGGAACGGGCATGGCGTTCACGTGGGAGGACGCCACCGCGATCCGATCGATCTGCACGCCGTGCGATGGCACGCCGGACTCGATCAGGAACGCAATGGTCGAGTTGGCAGAGCGAGCGCCCGCAGTGAAGCGCGCAATCGTCATCCTGCGCCGCCCGTTGGCGCACATGCGGACTGTGAGCCTTCGGGTTGGGACATCGCGCGCCACCGCGGAAAGAACCCTGGCGCATGACTGGGCGCGCTATGTAATGACACCCCGACCGCAGGACCACGAGGTGTCGGCACGTGCGTTGCCGCAGGGGAAGTGGTGCGCCGCCTTTGCGCCGTCAGCGGTGCTGGAAGCACTCGTCAGGACTGGTGACGAGCTAGGATGGGACGTGGTGATCGGCACGGCCGACGATGCGTTGAGCACGGCCGTGCTCGCAGAGGTACCCGTGCGCAAGATGACGTCGTTCGTCGCGGTGGTGTGCAGCGACACTGCCGTCACGGACGCCGTCCTTGTCCGCGGCGGAGCGCCCGTACTCGGCCGGCGGTTTCTGGAGCACGCGACGGTAGAGGAATTCGTTGCATTCATGGAGAGCGGCAACGCCGAATTTCCAGATCCCGTTGGGAGCGAGCGTGTCGTGGTGCTCGGCGCCGGCAGGTATGGACGCGTGCTCACACGCGCACTTGGCGGGCAAGGGATTGCCGCGCACATGGTGTCGATACTTCCGCCGGTGGGTGCGATGCGCTCATCTGACAGCGCGCTCGACGTGATGGCCGCAGCCGGACGGTTGCGGGGTGTGCGGCTTCCACTGATATCCGGGAACGTGCGCGCCCAGGTGGCGAAGACGATGCGACCCGTGACGTATGGATTGGCCGCGCTGCTCGCAGCCGCGATCATTGCCGCGGTGATACTCGGACGCTGGAGCATGCACCGGACGCTTGGGGACCTGGGCGCGCTTCGCGCCGACCTGGCGTCACAGGTGCGCTCGGCCACTGGCCTGCAGATGCAGGTCAACGAGGCTGGGGCGCTGTCTGCGACGCTTGTCGAGCGGGAGCAGGATGCCTCGAGGGTTGCGGCAGCAATCGCGGGAGTGATCATGGCGGTTCCGACGACAGCGCCGTTCCAGTCGTTGAGCATCGCCGGAGACAGTGTCATGATAGAAGGCGATGACCCGCAACTGGCCGACGTCGTCGGAGCACTCCGCAACGTCCCCGCCCTTGAGCGCATCGCCTTCGCGGCGCCCGGTGCCGGGGTGAGGCCTGTGGGCGCGCCAGGCGCCGAGCGTTTCATCGTCAGCGCGCGCATTCGTGGACTGATCGCGGGACGGGCCGAGTGACGATGGCGCACCGTGCGGAAACGCTCGCGACTGGGATGGTTCCCTCCGACGCAGGCTTGCGGTGGGAGTTGCAGGCTGGACGTGCGCTACTGCTTCTGCTCGCCGGTTACCTCCTCGTGGTGCGACCAGTGGTCGTCCCACTCGCGCACCAGCAGTCGCTCCTGGTGCGGGAGCGCGCACAGCTCGCACACGACCGCGCAGTGCTCGGGACCATGGGCGCGTTGCCCGCGCAACTCGATTCCCTCGGGCGCGAACTGGATCGGGCGTCTGCCAGACTGTTCACGGGAAGTCTCTCGGACGCGATGACGGGGCTCACGACGCATACCGCTGCGCTCGCCCGTTCGTCGGGGGTCGTGCTGGCGACGGTGAAGCCACTGGAGAACCGCACCGCGAGTGGATTGACGACCCTGTCCCTGGAGATACAGGGCGCTGGGCGCCTGGCGTCCAGCCTGGGGTTCCTCCACGCGCTTTCATCAGCAGCGCGGCTCATCAGCGTGCGGTCCCTTCGCATCGAACGCGGAACGGCCGGGGGTCGCCCAGATCCCGCCTACGTGACATTTTCGGCAATCATTGTCGGTTATCGCCGGAGTGGACCATGACGATCGTGCACGTCACGCGGTGGCCTCTCATCACGCAATGCCTCGCCATTGCGCTCGTGGTGTTCCTGGGTCTCGACGGCTTCCTGCTCAGGAAGGGGTTGCGGGCACACACCAACACGGTGGCGGTCGACGCGGCCGTCCTCAGCCCTGCGTCGCCGATCGCAGGTAGCGGGCTGGCGGACAGCGTGCCGGCTCGCAATGCCACGATGCGCACACCGGTTGTTCGCGCCACTCCTGCCGCACCAACACGCACACCACCACCGACGACACCAGCACGGAACCGAGCAGCGGCAACGAGACTGGCAGCGACAGCCGCGCCGGCAGCGATACAACCACCAGCGCGGACACGGCCCGCGGCGATTGCGCTCGCTTCGTCCGATCCATCGGCTGTCATCTCGCCAGCCCCGGTCCGTCCACGGAGGTCCAGGCGCATCGCAACATCGCTCCAGGACGCTGGACCCCTCGACGCGCCGGAGTCCCCGCGACCTGTGCTCGTGGGAACCATCATGAAACAGAGCGGCGATCTGGCACTCATCGAGTTTCCGGATGGGCACACACGGCTACTGAGAGTCGGTGAGCAGGTGGGCGACTTGATTCTGCGGTCGGTCACGGCGGGTGAGGCACTGTTCTCCAACACCGAAGGCGGCCGCGTCATACTGCGAACCACAGCGATAGGGGCGACGCCGTGACGACCTCAGGGCGGTGGGTTCCGGTGCTGTCAATGGCAGCATGTCTCGCCGGCATGTCCGTCCCGGCATCTGGTCAGGACACGACACGCAAGGACGAGCCACTCGCCCGGCTCGATTTCCAGAATGCGGATCTGCAGGCAGTGATCGCCGCCATCGCGGAAACGGGGGGCCTGCAGGTCACATCCGTCGCGTTTCCCCGTCGTCGACTCTCGCTCCATATCCCGGAGGGACTTTCGCGCGCGGACATGCTCCCGCTGCTGATGCGCATCGCGGCGGAGAACGGCTTGCGCGTGGTTCGAGCCGGGACGATGCTGCACGTCGAAAACGCCGGCGATGCCGCGGGCTCGCCTGTGGAAAAGGCCCCGAGCTCTTCTCGCGACGGTGCGACGCTGTTTGTCTACAAGCTCAAGCACGCACGCGCACCGCAACTTGCGGCGACGCTGCAGTCGATCAACGCGCCCCGTTACCGGATCATCGCCGATGTTCCGACGAATGCGCTGCTCATCCAGGCGAGTCCAACGGACTACCCGGTCCTGCGTTCGACAATCGACTCCCTCGACGTTCGTCCACTGCAGGTTGTCGTGGAGGTGGAACTCGTCGAGGTGCATCGGCAACAGACGGTGGCGAACGGCACACAGGCCAGGCCCTCGGTGCCGGCAAGTGACTTCATCATGCGCTTCACCCGGGCTGGTGCCATCGCGCGTGATAGCGCCCTGTCGATACTGGCGCGCGTGGGAGCGGTCAGCGTTCTCCCGCAGCCGTTGATCATGACGGAAAACAATCTTCCGGTCCACGTGCCGGGATTCTCCCCGAACGACGCCGTACTGGAACTCGTGGCAACCATACAGCGGGACGGATTCGTGAATCTCACGGTGACGCAGAAGGTGTTTCCCGCCGCCGATCCAGCGGCAGGCGACACCGCCGGATTGCGTGGAACGACCAGTCACCTCCAGGTCAAGGGTGACGGGACGGCCGTACTCGGCGCGCTCGCTGACGCAGGGGAGGAGCAGACGAGATCGGGAATTCCTGTGCTGCGCTCCATTCCATTCTACGGACAGCTGTTCGGCGCCACCTCGGTACGGAGTGTGCGCATCGACCGGTACATCTTCCTCACGCCCCACGTCGTGGCGACGGACGAAGAGTCCGCGCGTTGGCGCACCAGGATGAACACCACAGGCTTACCTCACACCACGGTGACACCGTGACGGACCAGTACCTGATGCGCACGCTCGTCGGGACGATGACGCCCGAATTCCTGAAGGAACAGAGCATTGCCCCGTTGTCGGTGGACAAGGGAACCCTGCTCATTGGAACGTGGCGCGAGGAAGTCGAGTCGGACATCGTCTTCCAGATGGAGTCCCTGTTCGCCGCTCGCGTCAAGGTCATCCCCATCGATGCCAACCGCGGACGTGACGCGATTCGTCGCCTCTACAGCGAATCAGCGGAGCCACTCACCGAACCCGAGGTTGACGCACCTTCGCCAGCCCATGAACCTGCGACTGCCGGGTCCCTCATGGAGGAAGACACGGCGCTCCCCGCCGTCGCGAGCCTGCCCGTGACTGAACCGTTGATAATAGAGCAGGTGTCGGCGCCCGCGAGCAACAGCTTTCCCGCCATCGATGCCGTCTGGCCGGAGGCTGTCATTGATCCGGTCGTGAGCGACATCACGCCCATTGCCAGCGAAAGCTCCCTGCCGGTCGAGTACCTGGCAGCTCCTGTCGCTGCAGACGATGCCTGGGCGGACGACGACAACACGTACGACGAGCAGACACCCGCTCCGGGGACGGTTCGCGCACTGGCCAACGAACCCTCCGTCGTGCGGCTCCTGGCGCTCATCCTGAACGAGGCCATCAAGCAGCACGCCTCCGAGGTTCATTTCGAAGACCAGGCGGATTCGCTGCGCGTCCGCTATCGTGTTGGCGAAGAGCTGCGTGATGCGCTCTCGCCACCGCGTTCCATGGCTCCCGCCGTTCTGAGCCGTCTCAAGAACATGGCGCAGATGGACCTGGCTGAGCACCGGGGCGGACAGGAGGGGACCTTTCGCCTGGCTCTGGCGGGCGGCGCACTCGACATGCACGTCGCCGTTGCGCCGTCTTCTCACGGCAAGACGCTTGTTCTCCAGCTGATCCCCGTCGAACCGACACCACGTGAACTGGACATGCTCGGCATGTCGCCGGCGCTCCAGGCGCGCTTCGAGAAGGTCGTCACCCAGCGCCGAGGCATGATCCTGGTGACCGGTCCCGCCGGTTCGGGCAGGACGACCACCCTCTATGCGGCACTCCGTCGGCTGCGTAACGACGGTGCACGGATCCTCACGGCCGAAGATCCGGTGGCGTACCAGCTCGACGGCGTCACACAAGTGTCCGTGAACGAGCGCGCGGGAGTGACGTACGCCAGCGCGTTGCGGGTCATGCTTCTCCAAGAGCCGGACGTGATTTTCGTCGGCGAGCTTCGCGATGCCGACACTGCTGAGGTGGCGACGCAGACCGCGTTGACCGGACACCTCGTCCTGTCCACCATCGTGGCAACCGATGCCGTGGACGCATTGATGCACCGGTTGGGAAACCTCGGGGTGGCGTCGTTCCTGGTGGCTGGTTCGGTGGAGGCTGTGGTCGCCCAGCGAATCGTTCGCATGATTTGCCCCATCTGCGCGAGACGCGTCGACGCCACCGAATCCGATCGTGAGGCGCTCGGCATCACGAACCGTTTTCAGGTGGTGCACGGCGTTGGCTGTGACGCCTGCGAGGGCAGCGGATATCTGGGGAGCACCGCGCTCTTCGAGGTCGTCGTCGTGGACGAACCGATGCGCGCCGCGATTGCGAGTGGCGCAGGGAGTACCGAGATACTGGAACTCGCCCGGGCGGCGCGCGTTACCAACTTGCGTGATGATGGCACGCGGCTGGTACTCGAAGGAGTGACGACGCCGGAGGAGGTTGTAAGGGTGACGCAGGGCATGAGCAGGCAGGTCGTGACCCGCAGCGGGCGCGTTCGGCCGGTGTCAGCCAGGCGGAAGTAGCGCCGATCAACCAGCGGATCAGCTCGCGTCGTCACCCTTTTTCTGGCGCTTCTTCGCGGGCGCGCGTTTCGCCTTTGGCGGAGGGGGATCCGACTCCAGCGGACGTCGAGCCGAGCGACGGTCGGGGCTCCCCCCTCGTCGCTCGCGTGGCCCCTCGACGCGAGGCAGTGGCACTGCCACATCGGCAACCTCCGACACCTCCGACACCTCCGACACCTGGGGCAGCGGGGGCAGCTCAGGCACCTGGCGCGCCAGCGTGCCGAAATCGAGCGGCATCGAAATGCGAGTGAGGAGATCCGCATGCTCGGTGCTCGTGTCCGGCGCAACATCGCCAAGCACGCGCTCAACCTCCTGAAGGGTCGTCTCTCCGCGTGCGGCCCACTCCAGCGCAACGTTGCGCAGCGACTTCATGCCCAGGGCCATTGCGGAGCGCTGGAGCGACGCGGCGGAGTCGCCACGCACGATCTGCTCGGCGAGGGAAGGCGTTACCACCGCGACTTCGACGATCGCGAGGCGGCCCTGATATCCCGTGGTTGCACACCGCCGGCACCCGGTCGCGCGCCTGTTCGGTGACACGCCGTACTGCCGCATCAGTCGTTCCTCGTCCGAGAAGAGCGGAAACACGATTGGCTCCGCGCACTCCACACACAGCTTCCGGATGAGCCGCTGTGCAATCGAGCCGCGGAGGATCGCCGCGATCGTCGGCCTGTCGACTCCGAGCTCTACCAGGCGCGTGACGATGCTCATGGCATCGTTGGTGTGCAGGGTCGCCAGCACCAGGTGCCCAGTCATCGCCGCCTGGGCAGCAATCGACGCGGTTTCCGCATCCCGAATCTCCCCTACCAGGATGACATCGGGGTCTTGCCGCAGGATGGAGCGCAGTGCCGACGCAAAGGTCAGCCCCTTCTTCACGTCCACCTGAAGCTGCGTCACGCCCGCCATTTCGTATTCGACCGGGTCCTCGACCGTCATGACATTCACCGACCCATTTGCAAGCTCGCGAACGGCCGCGTACAGGGTGGTTGTCTTGCCGGAGCCGGTGGGACCAGTGAGGACGACGAGTCCATCACGATACGACAGGATCTGTCGAAGCCGCGCCATCTCCTCCGGCAGAAGCTCCAGACCATCCAGCGCCTTCATCGTATCCGGGCGGAGGATGCGCACAACGGCCTTCTCGGCCTCCCGCGTGGGAACGGTGGACACACGCAGGTCATAGGTACGATCACGCACCTGGATGCGGGCACGGCCGTCCTGTGGACGCATGCGGTCGGCGATGTCCAGTTTGGCCAGTACCTTGATGCGCGATACGATGCGCGTGATGGCGCTGGGTGGCAACTCGAGATACGGCCGCATGACTCCATCGATCCTGAAACGCACCACTCCCAGTCGACCTGATCCAGGTTCTATGTGGATGTCGCTCGCGCCCTGCGCCACCGCCTCGCTCAACATGAGGCTGGCGAGCTTCACGATTGGCGCGGCATCAACGTCGCGTCGCGAGATCTGCTCGGGTGACGTTTCCTCGACGAGCCGCACGTTCTCCGCGTCATCCGCGCCGACCTTCGAGAGCAGTGCCGATACGGCGCGCTCAACGTTGGTCGTGACCGACATTGCATCCTCGATCGCACTCGGCGCTGCGAGCTCGAAGATCACCCGCCGCCCCGTCGCGAAGCTGAGCGCCTGCTCGGCCTCCATATCCATTGGGTCGGCGGTCGCGACCGTGATCGTCCGCTCGTCCCTGCGCAGGGCAATGACGTGATACTTCCGCGCAAGCTTGTCCGGGATGAGGGGCTCGGACTCGAGGTCCACGCCGTCCAGCTCAGCAGCCGCAATCCGCAATGCCGCCGCCAATCGGCGGGACAGCTCCACCGGTCCGAGTGCGGCCACTGCCTCGATGCGTGCCCAGGCCTCCGCCGCCGGTGCACCGATTGGCAAGTCGAGCGCGTCCAAACCTCTCAGGCAAGCGCGCTCGGCGGCCCTGTGTAGCCAGTGCATTGCGACCTACTCCTCGAATGTGAGGTACATCATCAGGCAGACCGTGTGCCGACCCGCTCCGCTGGTCATCGGCGCGGCAGTGGACGACCCCAGCCCCCGTCCCAGAATACCGCCCATATCGGGAAGTACAACCCCGGCGCACGTGCCTCGCGAAACCGGTGCCGAGCACCGACCAGCCGTCAGCGCGGCTCCGCATCCCGCGGTCTGCGACCGGACTTGCAGCGTCCGGAAGGAGCAAGTCAGCGGTGGCTGGCGCAGCATCCCCGGTACCACTTGCATTTTACGCCCACCTCGTTGTCGTGGCTGAATCAAAGTCGAGACGTGGTCTTCGGTCCTCACCCGACGCCAACTTCGACGCGGCGTGCATCGGAGCGGGACCGACCTCGAAACGGCGCTCCTCGCGTACGCCCATCGCACGAACGAAACGGCGATGCCATTTCGGTGGACAAAGACCGCCGACCGATTCTCCAAAGTGTCAAGCGCTTTCGCGTGCACACATCTAACCACGACACTAGAGGCGTCTACGTGGACTTCTTCCGATTTGATGGACACCTGACCTAGCCCGACTACACTGTCGGAGTGAAGGTGGACCATGACGAAGAAACGAGTTTGGCGCGTGTTCGATGCCACGTTCAAGATCGAGGCGGTGCGTCGCATGGGAGAGCGCAAGGCCAGGCACGTCCCCATGGGCGAGATCGCGCGGGATCTGGGGGTGCCCTCGGATCTGCTCCGTCGCTGGGCCCGGCAACTCCGCGAGCATGCCGGACAGGCACCGACGGAGTTCCCAGTGCGGCTGATGTGCCGCGTTGTCGAGGTATCGGTGTCGGGCTTCTACGCCGCCTGCGGTCGCCCCATGAGTGCGCGCACGCGCGAGGACGAACGCCTGCTCGTCTGCGTGCGCGCAAGCTTTCAGAA
>JAYVNZ010000249.1:0-7359 GCA_043758185.1 Gemmatimonadaceae bacterium
GTCGTGCCATCCTCGAGGCGGCGGGGCGTTATCGGGATGCGACGTCGTACCCCATGCCCGTGTCGGAATGGGCGACGATGGGAGAGATGATGGGCATCGCCAACATGGGCGGGCCGGCGGTGAACATCCTTGCCGGGTGGCCCACGCCGACGGTCGCCCGCGGCGCGAGCATGCGTGACGCCATGAAGGGCATGGCCGGCATGACCCACGGTGCGGCGGGTACGCCGCACGGGCTGCCGATTCGACCCATGGAGCGCAGCCGGCGCACGACAGCATGCCCGGCATGAACATGGCGCCGCCCAAGTCGGCAGATACCACGACGGCCGGCCACTCCGGAATGCAGCACGGATCAATGGCGGGGATGGCCGGCATGGCGGCGACAACGCACGATTCCCTGGCGACCAGGAAACCCGACGTGCATGCCGCCCCATCACCGCGTCCAGCAGGTGCTGCGCGCAAGGTCATGCGCGGGAGCAAGGCATCCAGGAAGGCGCGGACGAAAGCCCCGGTTGCCGCGCCTCCGAAGAAAATGGACGACATGAAGGGAATGCACGGCATGCCCCCCATGAAGCCCTGAGGACACGCTGCGGGAGATTTACGCCATCACCCGCCCAGCTTCGCCAGCTTCTGCTGAAAGTCGACGATCTCGCGCGACTGGTCGGCCTTCATCTTCTCGGCCATCGCCTTCACGTCTGCACTGCGTGCCTTCGGCACGTAGTCATCGATCATGCTGATGGCCTCGGTGTGATGCTTCACGATGTCCTCGTAGAAGGCGCGCTCATACCCCTTGCCGTTCATTGGCTTGAGGGCCGTGGCCATGGCCTGATGTTCGGGCATGACCTTCGGGGCGTACGGATCCTTGTAGGTCTTCTCGAGCATCGTCATCATCCTGTCCAGTTCGGCGTCCTGCGCCTTGTCCAGCGTCGTCGCGTCGGCCCTGGCCGAGCCGATGCCACTGCGCTCCTGCGTCATGTGCACGAGGGCGATGAGACCCTTGTGGTGATCGCTCATCATGCGCAGGAAGTCACGATCCGGGTCGCCGGATGCCGTGGCCGTTCCGGGCATGGCTCCCGCGGCTGTCATGGAGTCCGGCTTCATGCCCGTTGCTGCGGCGACGGGCGCGGCCGTCGCGGTGTCGGCAGCCTTGTCCTTGGTGGAGCAAGCCGCAGCGCCAAGCGCGAGGGGGATCAGTATGGCTGCCGCACGCGGCAGGGGTGACATCTTGGGCATGCGGATCTCCGAAGTGCGTGATGTGGAATGCCGACGAGCGATGCGTGCCGGTGCATGAAGCATGCGCCGCGCGAATCTGTCGCCCTGAGCGCAGCGAAAGACCTGCTTATCACCAGGCCGTTCGCAGGCGCACTTTGTGCGCCAACGTTATGCCGCCTCGCCCTTTGCCGTGCGCGAGTGCATTCTGTGCGGATGCGCGTCGCCCTGTTGTCCGTCGCCCGTCACCGCACCAGGTTCGTCAAGGTCCGGTGGTGCACGAGAGTTGCCTGTTGCATGGTGATTGCGCAACTGGCCGCCTGCGGTCGCGAGGGCAGACGACCGTCCAGCACCCTCGTGGCGGCGATCAGCGGTGATCCTGGTCAACTCAATACGGCCATCACCACGAATGGTGGGGTGCACACCGCGGCGGCATTGCTTTACGATGGGCTCGTGGCGCTGGATGACTCCCTCCGCCCAACGCCCGGCCTCGCCGTGCGATGGGAGGTGGAGAACGGCGGCGCGCGGTATCGCTTTCACCTGCGCCCTGGCGTTACGTGGCACGACGGCGTCCCATTCACCGCGTCGGACGTTTCGTTCACATTCGAGCAGCTGCTGTTGAAATACCATGCGCGGACTCGTGCCTCCATGGCCTCGGTGGTATCGAGTATCGACGCTGTGGATGATTCCACGGTCGTCTTCACCTTCAAGCGACCGTACGCCCCGCTGCTCAAGCAACTGGATGTGAGCGAGGCGCCGATCCTGCCGAAGCACGTGTATCAACGGGGCGATCCGCTTCGCAATCCCGCCAACATTGCACCGGTGGGAACTGGTCCCTTCCGCTTTGCGTCGTACACACCGCACAGCGAGATCCGGTATGACGCCAACACCCGGTACTTTCGCGGCGCTCCGAAGCTGGCCACCGTGGTGCTCCGCATCATCCCTGACGGCGACACCCAGGTTGCCGCGCTGGAGGCGGGGGAGGTGGACTGGTTGTTTGGTGTTCCGCGTGCGGCGCGGCAGCGACTGGCTGCGGATTCGCGCTTCCACCTCGTGCACTCGTCCACGAGCCTGGGGGGCAGCAACTGTATCGCCACCCTTGGCTTCAACCTCGATCGCCCAATGTTTCGCGACTTGCGTGTACGCAAGGCGATTGCGCATGCGATCAACCGCCCGCAGTTCGTCGAGCGCATCCTCTTTGGTGAGGGCCGAGCGGCCGATGCACCCATCTCCTCCGCCATCGCATTCGCCCATGCAGACGGCCTGGACATTCCCGTCTTTGACACGCTCGCAGCAAACCGGCTGCTCGATGCGGCGGGTTGGCGGCGAGTGAGCGGCGCCATGCGTTCGGCGCGTGGAGTTGCGGGCATCACGGATGGCACGCGCCTCTCCATTGGCTTCAAGGGCATGCCGGCCCAGATCGTTTATGGCGACCTGTTGCGCGCGCAACTTCGACTCGTGGGCATCGACGTTCGCCTCGAGCCGCTGGAGTCGACGGTGTTTGCGGCGGCAGTCTTTACTGCACGCGACTTCGACACGGCGATCGGGTCCTACTGTAATGGCACGGACCCGGAAATCGGCGTGCGGCGCATGCTCGTGTCGTCCAGCATCGCACCGGTGCCATTCTCGAACATGGCGGGCTATCGCAATCCCACCGTGGACGCCCTGTTCGACAGCGCTGGCTCCGCCATCAACGTGGACGAGCGACGTCGGCTCTATCGCGCGATGCAGGAAGTCGTGGTGCGCGACCAGCCATACGTCTGGCTCGCGGAGACGCGTGACACGCAGGTGTATGCAACGCACTGCCACAACTTCAGTGGGATTGCTCACTTCGCCGCCACGGCGGAATGCACACGCTGAGCCTGCGCTACGTGGGTCGGCGCCTGCTGCAGGTGGTGCCAACGGTGCTGGTGATCCTCGGCATCGGCTTCCTGCTCATACGCCTTGCCCCGGGGGACCCGGTGCTCGCGGTCGCGGGTGAGCATGGCGACGCCGCCTACTACGCATTCATGCGGCACCGCTACGGCCTCGACCAGCCGCTGTCCCGCCAGTTCACCAGCTACATCGGGCATGTGTTGCGCGGCGACCTCGGCTTCTCCTACGTGTATGGACGTGCCACACTCGGCGTGATCGTCGAGCGAGTCCCAGCGACGTTGCTGCTCACGGGCACTGCGCTGGTGCTTTCCATAGCGATTGCCATCCCGCTTGGTGCCGTGGCGGCGTCCGATCCTCATGGTGCCCGCGATACCGGAATCAGCACGCTCGCGCTTGCGCTGTACTCCACTCCGGCGTTCTGGATTGGTCAGTTGGCCATCCTCGCGCTCTCCCTGCGCCTTGGTCTTTTTCCGGTGCAGGGCATGACGTCGGCCCAGGGTGCCGCTGGCAGTTATGCACACGCGTGGGACGTGCTGCGACACCTGGTGCTGCCGGCCACGGTGCTCGCGGCGCAGGAAGTCGCAGTGCTCGTGCGGATCACCCGGACTGCACTGCTCGATGAGCTGTCGCGGGATTACCTCCGGACCGCGTACGCCAAGGGGCTGAGCCGCTGGCAGGCCCTGGTGCGGCACGCGCTGCCGCGTGCGCTAATGCCGGTCATTACCATCGTCGGAGCGCGGGTGGGGCACCTGCTCGCGGGAGCGGCCGTCGTCGAGATCATCTTCGGCTGGCCTGGCATGGGTCGTCTGTTGCTCGGCGCACTCCAGTCGCGCGACACGCCCATTCTTCTTGGGCTCTTCCTGGTGGTCTCGTTTTCCGTGGTGCTGGCGAACCTGCTGTGCGACCTTGCGTATGCCGCCTTCGATCCGCGCATTCGAGTTGGGTGACCGCACCGCCGTGACGGAGGTGCCGGCCCCGGATGGTCCCGTAGGTTGGCCACGGCACGCAGGTATCCGCAGTCGTGCGGGGATGCTCGGCGCAGCCTGCCTGATGGTGATTGTCATCGCCGCAGTGACTGGACCGTGGATGGCTCCGCACGATCCCCTCGCCATCACCGGGGGATCGCTCGCGATGCCCACGCGCGAGCACATGATGGGCACGGACGCACTTGGGCGCGACGTCTTCAGCGCGCTGCTGTACGGCGCGCGGACCTCGCTGCTCGTGGCCGGAACCGTCAGCACGATCGCATTCATGATTGGTATCATCATCGGGCTTGTGAGCGGCTATCTCGGCGGATGGATTGACGACCTGCTCGCGCGCATGACGGAAATTTTCCAGGTAATTCCGCGCTTCTTCTTCGTGATCACGGCAATCGCGATCCTGGGACCGGGGCTCGGCCGGATGATCGTCGTGATCGGCCTCACGTCGTGGACGACGCTTGCGCGAGTGGTGCGTGGAGAGACGCTGGCCTACCGTCAGCAGGAATTCGTGCTGGCGGCAGAGGCACTCGGCGCGTCGCCATTCCGGGTGATGCGTCGACAATTGCTGCCGAACGTGCTGCCGGCAACGATCGTCACACTGGGATTGCTCTTTGGGCAAGTACTCCTGCTCGAGGCAACGATCGGCTTTCTCGGACTCGGCGATCCCGAAGCGATCAGCTGGGGCATGATGGCTGCGCAGGCACAGGGGTTCCTTCGCGACGCGTGGTGGCTCGCATTGTTCCCGGGGCTGGCGATCACCATCACGGTGCTCGGGATCAACATGGTGGCGGACGCGTGCGCACCATCGCGCACGGCGCTGTGATACATGCGGCGTGAGCGCTGGCGGGATCGAACCGTGCACCATAGCGTTGATGCAAGGCAAATGCGCTCACCTTCACGTCACACTGAAATCATGATGCACATCCTTCGGTCGGCAGTCGCCCTCCTGCTTGTCGCGTCCACCGCGGGGAACGCGCAGGCCGTTCTTCGACCGGGTCCCAGCGGCAGGGGCATCAGTGAAGTCACGCTGTCGTATCCGCGACCGGCAGCTGCGATGCCGGCACCCGCTGCCTCGCCCGCGCCTGCCGGCGCATCGATGCCGAGCATGTCAGGAATGGCAGGGATGGCGGGCATGGCTGGCGCCGCCGCCGCGCCTCCCGCCGCGAAGCCACTGGCCATTCGTGTCGATTACGGGCAGCCGCATCTTCGGGGCCGCATGCTGCATACGGATAGCCTCCTGCCGTACGACAAACCCTGGCGCCTTGGCGCCAACGGCGTGACGACGCTCACCACCGATGTGGATCTCGACCTTGGCGGCGCCACGATCCCCAAGGGGGCATACGTGCTCTATGCCATCCCGGGCCGTGCCATGTGGAAGCTCGTGGTGCAGCGCAACGTGGGCCAGAGCCCGATGGTCTACGTGGACAGCAGCGACGTCGCGCGAGTGGACATGCAGCGTGCCACGCTCGGCAGCCCGGTCGAGAGCCTTACCATGTGGTTGATTCCGTCGCTGGAGCCAGGCGTCGCGCGCGGTGAACTGCGCGTTGCGTGGGGCACCGACCAGCTTACGGTGCCCTGGTCGGTGAAGCCATAGCGAGGTGCGACGCGCTCAGGGAATGGGCGCGTCGCTTCCCAGCATCACCGACAGGCGCTCGATCGCAACCACCGCGGGCGACCCCGCGGCCGCATCAATTGGTGCCTGCCCGCCCCGTTCCACTTCGGCAAGCGACGGGTCGTACGGCACTTCGCCCACGAGCCGCATGCCGTGCGTGTGGCAGAATTCCGTGATCGCCGTCCGGTCTGCCTGGTCGCGCACCTTGTTCGCGACCACCACGATGTCCGGCACGCCCAGCTCCGTGGCGAGCAGCACCACGTTGCGCGCCGTTTCCATGGAGCGGTAATACGGCTCCAGCACGGCCACGATGCGGCCCACGTGACGCCCCGTACCACGACTCAGGTGTTCGAGTCCGGCTTCCATGTCCACTACCACGTGGCGGTTGCTCTCCGCGCGCGCGACCACTTCACCGAGAAAGCCACGAACCGTGGCATGGGCGCTGCAGAGTCAGCCAGCGCCGCCGTGCCCCACGCGGCCCATCACCATGAGCTGTACACCGTCGGGGCCACGAACGGCAAACTCCCCGATGAGCGCTTCCGGATCGGCGCTGAACACGGTGCGGGTCGTGCCGTCGGGGAGCGATTCCTTCTTCATGAGGTTGCGCGGCAGGCTCACGATCGCCTCTGCGCTCGCGGGCGATATGCCGAGGACGCTGGCGAGGTTGGGGTTGGTGTCGGCGTCAATGGCGAGCACCTCGCGGCCGGTGCGGGCCAGCGCACGCGCCAGCGTGCCAGCAATGGTGGTCTTCCCTGTGCCGCCCTTTCCTGCAATCGCAATGCGCATCGGGTCGTGGTGTGGGTTGTGACGAACGGAGCAGCGCTCCGAAAACGCTCAGGACAACGCGAAGCTAGTGCTGGTGGTTGTGCTGGCGGGCGTGGCATTCCGCCGCACCGCCCTCGCTGCTGTGACAATCACAGTTGGGATCACTGCACTCGCCGTGACCCTGGCTCAACATCGGGGCGAATTCCGCGGCGAAGCGCCGCGCGGCCTCGCGACGACCGGTCTCCGTGAGACGATACTCGTTGCTCCCGGCAGCGTCCAGCACCACGTCCCCGCGTAAGATCAGGCGGTCGAGCGTGCGTTCGACGAGCATTTCGGAGAGCGACGCAAACCGCGTGATGCCCACGAGTGTCGCCACCGCAACGAACCCCTCTCCCTCGAACCAGTACAGCAACTCCAGGAGCTCGTCCTCGCGCGCGATACCGCCTCCCGCTGCCGCATCGCCATCGGCACTGGAATCGAGCGGATCACTCATGCGGTCATCTCCTGGTTCAGCAATGCTTCCACGCGGCGGACCGCTTCGTCGACGGCGGCGGCAACGGCAGGAGTGAAATCGGTGGTCAGCTCGTCCACTTCTTCCGGCTCGCACCCCACAAGGTAAATCTCGCCGGGCAAGGGGCCAAAGGCCTGCGCCACCTCGAGCGCGCGTGATGGCACCGTGGTGTGCATGTCGATTTCGCGCGTGGGTCGCACCCCTTCCACCACCAGGCTGTACACCGTGCCCGGAACGCCACCGCGCGTTGTCGCGTCGATGATGATGAGCCGATCGTACGGCGTGATGAGTTCCTGTGCCAGCCGGATACCCCCGGTACCGACGTCAAGCAACTCGACACTCTCGCTTGCGACGCCGCGATCACCGAGGCGGCGCAGCACCTCCACGCCGAAGCCGTCGTCGCCGCGCAA
>JAYVNZ010000250.1:0-4208 GCA_043758185.1 Gemmatimonadaceae bacterium
GCGAAGTATCCCGTCATCGACTTCCACGGACATCCCCAGGGATTGCTCGGTACCAGCGAAGGGCTCGCCAGCCTGGGCTCGGCACTCGATAGCCTGAACGTCCGCATGATGGTGTCGGCCGACAACATGTCGGGCGATCGCCTGAAGAACACCGTCGCCAGCGTGCGCGGCTCCGACAAGATGAAGGACCGCGTGCGGATCCTCGCTGGCATCGGCTTCCAGAACGTGGGTCCCGGTTGGGCTGCAAAGGCCGTGGCGCAACTGGAGGCCGACGTCGCCAATGGCGCCGTGGGCGTTGGCGAGATCTCCAAGGGCTTCGGGCTGTCCGTGCGCAAGCCGGATGGATCCCGCCTCACGCTCGACGATCCCGACCTCGATCCCATCTGGGACGCGTGCGCGCGACTCAAGCTGCCCGTGTTCATCCACACCGGCGATCCGGAGCAGTTCTTTCGCCCGCTGGACTACACCAACGAGCGCTGGCTCGAGCAGGCGCTCTTTCCCGAGCGCCGCTATCCGCAGGATCGCTATCCCAGCTTCGAGACGCTGATCACCGAGCGCGACAACCTGTTCCGGCGGCACCCGAAGACGACCTTCGTCACGGCACACATGGGGTGGCAGGCCAACGACCTCGCGCGGTTCGGCAAGTTGCTGGACGAGATGCCCAACGTGTACACGGAAGTGGGCGCCGTGCTCTACGACATCGGACGCCAGCCGCGCGTGGCGCATGACTTCTTCGTGAAGTACCAGGACCGCATCCTCTTCGGCAAGGATTCATTCCAGCCCGAGGAGTATCCGTACTACTGGCGCGTATTCGAGACGAAGGATGACTACTTCGATTACTACCGCGGCTATCACGCCTTCTGGAAGCTGTATGGCATCGACCTTCCGGACGCGGTGCTCAAAAAGGTGTATTACCAGAACGCGCTGAAGATCACGCCGGCCCTGCCGCAGACGGGTTGGCCGAGATAGCGCGTGCGCATCGTGCGACGAGCTTCGTGTCGCCCATGCGTTCCGCGAACGCTTCGAATGCCGACGTTGGCCCGGTCCAGCGCAGGTCGTCGATGTCGCTGAAGAGCGGCGCATCGGTCCGCAGCGTCGCCAGCGTCTTGAACAGGAGCGCCACGTCGCGGTTGTCGCCGAGGACGTCCGCCGGAAACTGTTCGATCGGTCCGTACCGGTTCACGAGGCGCGCCGCCGTGACGGCCCCGATGCCGGCGATGCCCGGATAGCCATCGGCGCTGTCGCCCACGAGCGCGAGGTAGTCCGGGATATGCTCTGGACTGACACCGAATTTCTCGCGTACGGCGTCGGCGTTGCGGATGTTGCCGGACTTGCGATCCACCTGCACCACACGATCGCCGCGCACGCACTGCGCGAGGTCCTTGTCCGGGGTCCAGATGCACACCTTCTCGACGGCATCGATGCCGTTGGCGAGATGCGCGCCGGACGCGAGCCCGTCGTCGGCCTCCATGTCGGTCATGGGCCACACGGCTACACCCATGGCCGCGAGCGCGTCCTCGAGCGGATGGAACTGCGCGACGAGCGCGCGCTCCATGCCATCGCCGGTCTTGTATCCCGGGTAGAGGTCGTTTCGGAACGACTCGATCACGTGATCTGTCGCCACCGCAATGTGCGTCGCATCGGTCTCCACCATCTGCAACACGGTGTTCAACACGCCGATCACCGCGCCGAACTTCGGGTCTTCTCCCTTGGTGAAGCGGCGCAGTCCGTAGAAGTGCCGGAACAGTTCGTACGTGCCGTCAATGAGGTGGACGATCACGTCAGCTGCCGAACGCCCGCATGAATGATCCCACCGCCGGCGGCCCCGAGCCCGCGCCTTCATCGTGCTTGAAGAAGACGTATGCGTCGCTCCACGGCTGCGACGCCACCTGCGCGGCCCACGCAGCAAGGGCCGGCTCATCGTAGTCCAGCTTGTGCAGCCGAGCATAGCCCCACGATGCCGTGGACACCACGGGCGACGCGAAGTCGGGCTGCTCCGTGATGCACAGTGCAATGTCCCGCGCACGCAGCGCGTCGAAGACGTCGTCGCTGAACCAGCTCTCGTGCCGGAACTCGATAGTGAACCGGCGATCGAGCGGCAGCGTATCGAGAAACACCCGCAACCGATCGAAGTCCCGCTTGAGGTTGGGCGGAAGCTGAAACAGGATCGGCCCCAGGCGGTTGCCGAGCGACGCCGTATTCCTCACAAGAAACTCGACGGCGCTGAGGGACTCCGGCTTGAGCCGGGCGTAGTGCGTGATGCGCTGGCTCGCCTTGATGGCGAACATGAACGGCTCCGGTACCTGCGCCGCCCAGTCGAGCAGCACCTGCTCCTTGGGCAACCGGTAGAACGTGTTGTTGATCTCCACCGCCGCGAACTGGCCGGCATAGAGACCGAGCATCGCGTCGTCCTTGCAGTCGCTCGGGTAGAACGACCCCTTCCACTCCTTGAAGGCGTATCCGCTCGTACCCGCCAGCAGCTTCACGAGGCCTTCCGGCCCTTCTTCGCCGCTGGTGCTGCGGCCGCGGCGTCGGCCTTCGCGGTTGCGGCCAGGCTTGCCTTGAGGGCGTCCATCAGGTCGATGATCTTGCTGCCGCTCTCCGGCGCAATGTCGGTGGTGATATCCTGGCCATCCACCTTCCGCTGGATGGTCTCCATCACGCGCTCGCGCACCGTATCCTTGTATTTCTCCGGCTCGAAGTTCTCGTTCGTCGTCTGCTCGATGAGTTGCTTGGCCAGCGTGAGCTCCATCGGCTTCACCTCGCCGGCCGGCACTGTCACTTCGGTGGTGGACCGCACTTCGTCGGCGTAGTGCAGCTGCTCCATCACCAGTACGCCGTTCAGCGGGCGGAGCAACACGAGGTGCTGGTTGCCGCGCGCAGCATACTGGCCCAGTGCCGCCTTGCCGGTGTCGAGCAGCGCGGCCACGAGCAGGCGGTACGCGCGATCCGCGCCCTTGTCGGGGCCCAGGTAGTACACCTTGTCCACGTACTCGCGGTCCACCTTGGCGAGCGGCACGAACTCGATGACGTCGATCATCTGCGTCGCCTTCTCCTCGATGGTCTTCAACTCCTCCGTCGAGAGGACGACATACTGGTCCTTGGCGAACTCGTACCCCTTGACGATGTCCGTTCGTTCGACGACTTCATTGTTGTCACGCGGGCAGATGTACTGCTGCTTGAGCCTGCCGCCGCACTTCTTGTGCAGCATGTTGAACGACACGCTCGCCTTGGACTCCGACGACGAGTAGAGGTTCACCGGAACCGAAACGAGGCCGAACGAGATGGTGGCGTTGCCGATCGATCGGGCTGGCATGGCACGATGCGGGGTGAGGGTGAACCGTCAATCTACGACCAATGGGTGAGTTCGTCGACATGCCGCCTGCGCCTGACGACAACCTGAGCCGCTACCACGCCAAGCGATCAGCGGACGCCACCCCCGAGCCCATGGGGTCCGTGTCCGGCGCGCCCGGCCACCTCTTCGTGGTCCAGAAGCATGCCGCGCGACACCTTCACTATGATCTCCGCCTGGAGATGGACGGCGTCCTCAAGTCCTGGGCGGTACCGAAGGGGCCATCGTACGACATGAAGGACAAGCGGCTTGCCGTCCACGTCGAGGACCATCCGCTGGATTACGCGGACTTCGAGGGAGTGATTCCTGCTGGCAACTACGGCGCTGGCGGCATGATCGTATGGGACCGCGGCGAGTGGGTTCCACTCGAGGACTGGCGCGAGGGACTGGAGAAAGGAAAGCTCCTCTTCGAGCTGCGCGGCATCAAGCTGCACGGCCGGTGGACGCTCGTGAAGATCAAGAAGGGCGAAAAGGACTGGCTGCTCATCAAGGAGCGCGACGCGTACGTCGCGTCGCCGGGTGACCAGTTTCCGGAGACGTCTGTGCTCTCCGGACTCACGGTCGAGGAGATCAAGGAAGGACGATCACCCGCAGCCGCAGTGCGCACTGCACTCGGCCTCACTGACGCGACGCACGGCGCGGTGGATCCCCGCACAGTGGAGGTCATGCTCGCGGAACCGGCAGACACCGCGTTCACTCGCGATGACTGGGTGTTCGAGCTCAAGCTGGACGGCTATCGATTGCTCGCCAGCAAGCAGCGTGGCGAGGTGCTGCTGCTCACCAGGAACGGCAACGACTACACCGCGGTATTTCCGGAGGTGGCGCGCGCACTGAAGGCGCTTCCACTCGACGACTT
>JAYVNZ010000251.1:0-4005 GCA_043758185.1 Gemmatimonadaceae bacterium
TCGAGCGCGGCGTCCGCCTCGGCGCGCGCGTCGGCGGCGAAGCTGCCGGCCTTCTCGCCTGCGCCGACCATGGCCTGCTTCAACTCGGCCGTCATGTCCGCGACCTCGCGCTCCACCAGCGACAGCTCGGCTTCCTGCGCGTCGAGCTTGCGGCGCAGCACGTCCGCCCGCTCGGCGTGCACCGCCTCGTACTTCCCGGCGAGTGCGATGGTTTCCGCGTCGTTGATCGCGGTGGCAGCGGCCTTGCGCCGCCGCATGGTTTCCAGCTCCCTCGTTTCCGCGTCGAGCCGTTGCCGGGCAGTTGCGACTCCCGTGCGCAGGTCATCGACGCCCATGCGAGCCTGTACAAGCGTCTGCTTCATCCGCGTCAGTACGGCACGCCGCTCCTCGGGAGGAGTGGCGCGATCCATGAGGTCGTTGAGGGACTGGCGAAACGAATCGAACATGCGTGTCTCGGACCGCGGCAGTTAGTGGACGCCTCCGGCGGCTGGAGCCGCCGGACGCGAACGCTTAGGATACAGGTGCCACTCTCACCCTCGCAACCCGACACCCCGTGACGCGTCGTCCTGCCGTTGCCGTCTCCGCCACAACGGAGGTGATCCGTGGCGTGCTTCGCGTGCGAGGCAACGCCTCATACACCGATGCGCTGCATTCGGCTGGCCTCCGCCCCTTCATCCTCCCTGTCCTCGCGCCGGGAGATGCCGAGTCCATGCTCGACGGCATGGACGGCCTGGTGCTCACGGGTGGGGAGGACGTCGACCCGCAGCACTATGGTGCTGGACCGCACGCGGCGCTCGGTGACCTGCACTCGAGCCGCGACGCGTTCGAGCTGGCACTGTTGCTCGCGGCGCAGCGGCGCCAGCTCCCCACGCTCGCAATCTGTCGTGGTATCCAGGTGGCCAACGTCGCGCTGGGCGGTACGCTCGTCCAGGACATCCCGGACGAGTGGCCCGGCGCCATCCTGCACGACGGCGGCGGCCCGCGCCACGAACGTGTGCACGACGTCCGCGTGGATGAGGCGTCAGCGCTTGCCCGCGCACTGGGAGCGAGCCGCCTCACCGTGAATTCCTTTCATCATCAGTCCGTCGCGTCGGTGGCACCAGGGATGTCGGCGGTGGCTCACGCGCCGGACAACGTCATCGAGGGCGTGCAGTGGACCGGCGACGCATGGTGGCTGCTCGGCGTCCAGTGGCATCCGGAGGAACTCACCGCCACGAGTGAGTCGTGGGACCGCAACCTGTTTCGCGCATTCGCCGTGGCGTGCGGAGGCTGATCAGTTGAGCCGCCGCCAGCGGGCCTCGTTCGTCACCTGTCGGATCAACCGGTCCGCGGAATAGCGTTCGGGGAACACGAGCGCATCGCTCACGTCGTTCAGTGCGGTGCGCAGGAGGCCGAATCGCTCGGCCGCGGTGGCATACAGGGTGGCCATGCCGTGATCCTCGGCCAGCCGGTGGTCTGCGGCAAGCTGAAATCCCTTGCGCCCCATCTCCTCGTAGTAGTCCAGATCCGGTCCGCCACGGCGCCATTTGCGGTGCTCGATGTGATCCGGGAACACGCCGCTCAACCACAGGGCGTAATTGCCGAGATGCGTGCGCACCAGGAAGCTGCGGCGGGCGTCGGGGTCATCCAGGTCCGTGCACAGTGCCGCCAGCGTATCGTACGTCTGGTCGTCCGTGTCGCTCACGCGCAGCGCGCGGTTGCGCAGGCCGAAGTGCACGAACACCGAGGCCACGTAATCGGCCAGCACGCGATCGTCTTCACCCAGCCGGCGCAGCGCGTGGCGGACCACCACGTACGCGAACAGCGGGAGCGATGCGCATGCACCCTGCCGGGAGCGCATCAACGCCGCGGGCAGTCGTGGGTCGTCGAGCACATCATCGATACCGTGGTCCGCAAGCTGTCGTTCCACGACGGACAGCTCGGTGCCCGAGTCGCGTGCGATGAGCCTGGCCACCAGTTCTGCATCGGTGCGCGTGAGGTGATGTCGAGTATTCGCGAGAATCATGTCGACCTCCGGTACAGCGGTGTACCCGCCAATCGCGAGAACGGCACTGCCACGCTTCATGGGAGTGACGATCGACCTCCGCGGTGCGTACTTATCTGGCACTCGCGTGTCTCGATTGCTGACACGCAGGCGGTAACGGACATCACGGCGAGCCTCCATATGGACATCGCCCACCGAACGCGAAGCGGTTTGTCGGGTATCTTTCGTGACGGGCCCGTGCGCAGGGTGGCGATTGCCTCGCCGACCCACCTACCTTTCACGAGCCTGCCCGCTCGCGTACCGCTGAGGATCCCGTGCTCTATCTCTGTATTCCCTCGTACAATGAAGCGCCCACGATCGGGCTGCTGCTCTGGCGCCTTCGCAAGGTGTTCCAGGAGCAGCCGCGCGAATACGAGGTCATCGTGTACGATGATGGCAGCACGGACGCGACTGCCGAGACGCTGGAGCAGTACCACAAGGTGATGCCCCTCACCGTCATTCGCGGACAGCGCGACGGCTACGCGGCTGCCGTCGACGCCCTGTGCCGTGAGGCATCGAGACGTACCCGGTATCCCCGGAGGGATGCCATCATCCTGCTGCAGGCCGACTTCACAGACCAGCCCGAGAGCCTTCCCGAGCTCATCAAGCGCTTCGATGGCGGAGCGGATCTGGTCGTTGCCGAACGCCCTGCCGATGCCATGTCGGTGCCACAGCAGGTGCGGACGCTGCGACGCGTCGCACCCTGGGTGGTGCGTCCGTTCGTGTCCATTGCCGGCGTTCGTGACCCATTCGGCTCCCTTCGCCTCTTTCGCGTGTCGGTCATCCGAGACCTCATCAAGGCGCAGGGCGACCATCCGCTGCTCGCTGGCGAGGGATGGAGTGCCAATGTCGACTTGCTGCTGCGCACCGCTCCCCATGCGCGCCGGATCGACACGGTGGAGCTGGCGCCCCGGTATGACGTGCGGTCTCGCGAGACCCGCGTGAGCGCGTGGACGGATGCGGTGGGACTTTTTCGCTTTGCCCGCACCGCTCGCGGCCGGAGTGTCCGCGCCACCAGGGCATGACCATCCTGCCTCGTGTGATGGTCCGCACCGCGATTGTCCTTGCCCTGCTGCTCGGGGCCTCCGCGCGCGCCCAGGAGGAAGACCAGGCTCGCGTGCCCTACGGCGTGGGAGAGCGGCTCGAGTACGCACTCAGCTTCGGCAAGCTGCACGTGGGCAACGCGTCGATGGAAGTGGCGGGCTTGCAGGACATTCGCGGCAAGCCCGCGTGGCATACCGTCCTGCAGCTCCATGGCGGTATCCGGTTTCTCTACAAGGTCGACGACACGTTCGAAAGCTGGATGGACCGGCGGACTGGAAACTCGCTGCGCTTCCGGAAGGACCAGAACGAAGGAGCGCGCGACAACGAACAGGTCTACGAGATCTTTCCCGAGCGCGGCGTCTATGTGCAGGGCTCGGATACCGCCAAGGCCAGTGTCAGCAACCCGCTCGACGACGGCTCGTTCCTGTACTTCATCCGCACGCTTCCGCTCGTGGTGGGGCACACCTACAGTTTCGACCGGTACTTCAAGCCGGATCGCAATCCCGTCACCATCAAGGTGGTGCGCAAGGAGCGCATTCGGGTTCCTGCCGGCGAGTTCGACGCAATCGTGGTGCAGCCGATCATCAAGACGCCCGGCATCTTCTCCGAGAACGGGCACGCGGAGGTCTGGCTTTCGGATGACAAGAACCGCATCATGCTGCAGATGAAGTCGGCGCTGTCGTTCGGATCCATCAACCTCTATCTCACATCGTACCGTCCAGCTCCGGCGGCGACAGCCGCCCCGACGCAGTAAGCGTGTCCGGTACCGCCTACGGCGAAGCGGATCTTTCGGCCGTGCGGACCATTCCGGTGGCCGTTCGGCCGAACAAGGTGAGCGCGCGCGACTTCGCGCATCCGCCCGCCGGCGACCTCTCGTTCCACGCCTTTCTCGACGCCCTGCCCCACGTGCTCGTTGCGCGCGACTTCCGCGCCGTCGT
>JAYVNZ010000252.1:0-15494 GCA_043758185.1 Gemmatimonadaceae bacterium
ATAAGTTTACATAATACATCTTATACGAACTATATCTATATGCTTGGTCAGGCCGGTGGCGTTATACTGGCCCTGTCACTTCGCCTGGGGCGTTGGGTCCCGGCCGACGCCGCCACCCATGGCATCGTTCCCCCGAGCTCAGGCGACAAATCGATGCCTGGACGCCAATCCCAGAAAGATCACGCAAAAAAAGCGAACCAAACTCATCAGAGGTTGGTTCGCCTTTCATTGAAGCCGCGTGAAGACCTGCGCCAGGATCGGCAGAATCCGGAGAAGATGCTCTTAGGGCTTGCTGCTCGTGCTCAGTTCACCCAGCCGAACGCGGGCTTCGGTAGCGATAGCCTCATTATCCTGCTGGGAGGCAAGCACTTCGTACAGCTTCTTCCCGTCCGCTGACTTGCCGCCCTCGGTATAACCTCGGGCTGCCTTCGACAGCCAGAAATCCTTCTCCACCGGCCCAGCGGCGAGACTCGCTGCCTTCTCATACTCCGCTGCCGCATCGGCAGGCTTTCCGCTCTGCGCAATGGCGTCACCAAGCAAGCCACGGATCGCCGACGCACCCGGCCCGCTGGACACCTTGCCGCTCAGCCCGCGCAGCGCCGCAACAGCACCGGTGTAGTCTGCCCGATCCAGCTTCAGCTGCGCGAGCAGCAGACCCGCCTCTGTGCCCGCTGGCCTGTTGGCATACTTGTCGACCACCTTCTTCAGGTCCGCCTCAGCCAGCGGCGCGTTCCCCGAATTCAGCGACTGCTTCGCGGTGAGCAGCTGCTTGTCGGCACTGGCGGTTTCATTCAGCGCCTGGCGCTGGACGAACCACACCCCGAACGCAACGCCCACAACGACGATCGCGCCGATCGATACAAGGCGCGAATTGATGTGGAACCAGTCCATGAAGCTCTCGGCTTTCGGTTGCGCAGACGCCGCCGCCGCCTCGGGATCGGAAATCGGGTGAGTCATAGGTTTACATGTTATTGGAACGCCGGTCCACTGGCTGAAAACGCAGGACAGTCACGCAAGTTACCGCAGGCCTCATAGCGAGGCAACGCTTGGTCACACACGGTTTTGCGCCCGCACCTCTGGTCTCCAGTCGGCACACTCCAGACAAGACAATAGGGCGTCCATCGTCGGATGGGCGCCCCTCGTCCTTCAGATCCGTAACGCGAGCCATCGCCAACTGCCCGTCATCCGTTCATCAGTGCCCTCGGGGCGATTCGAACGCCCGGCCACCCATTTAGGAAACGGGTGCTCTATCCACCTGAGCTACGAGGGCCACACCATCGGCAAGCTAGTGAGGGCCTGCTGGGAGCGGCACCCCGGCATGGTGTGCTGCGACGCTCTCGCTCTCCCCTTCCCCTCGACAGCTCCCGCTTCAGACCTCAACGAGCGTCTCCACCCTGCGGCCGCCGGTGCGCGACCGGCCCCCCAGCGAACTGATGGCGAGAAGGAACGAGCACCCCATCACCTCACCAGACAGCCGCTCGATCAACTGACACGCCGCCCCCGCCGTGCCGCCGGTGGCCAGGACGTCATCCACCACCAGCACGCGCGACGCCGGCGGACACGCGTCGGCATGCATCTCCAGGCGATCCGTTCCGTATTCGAGCGCATACTCCTGGGACACCGTGCGCCACGGCAGCTTGCCCGCCTTCCTGATCGGAATGAACCCTGCCCCCAGCGCGAGCGCGATGGGCGCTCCGAGGATGAAGCCGCGGCTCTCGATGCCGGCGACGTGCGTAATGCCGAGTGTCGTCCAAGGTGCGGCCATGGCCGTGATCGCCTGCTGCAGGAGCGGGCCATTCGCGAGCACGGGCGTGATGTCCTTGAACACGATCCCGGACCGCGGAAAGTCCGGCACGTCACGCAGGGTCGCGATGAGTCGGTCATGCAGCGCCTGGTGATCAGCCCCCGCAGTCGGCACGCGGCGCTCAGCGATGAATCGTGAAGGGATAGGGCAGCGGAGCCTCCTGCTCCGCACTGCCCTCATTCAGCTCGGTCACCGACAGCACGCCCGCCCCGGTGGGGCCCACCTCGAGCGCGCGCTTCAATCGATCGAGCGACGATGCTTCCCCGCCCGCCGAAACCTCAACGTCGCCGTTGCGGAGGTTCGTGACCCATCCGCTCAGGCCCAACCTGCGCGCCTCCTCGCGGGTGAACCACCGAAACCCCACTCCCTGGACCCGGCCGCTGATGCGGAGATGCATCCGACGCACGTTACTGATGCTCCCAACCTTGCGTGCCGAACAACGGCACGAATCGCACGGGCGCGATGTCCGTGATCTCGGTGTCCCCGCCGCGCCTCGTCACGAGCTTGAGTGTCTGTTCATCCTTGCCGCCCACCGGAATGAGCATGCGGCCCCCCTCGGCAAGCTGCTCAACGAGCGCCGGCGGAATGGAGGGGCCCCCGGCACTCACCAGGATGGCATCATACGGAGCATACTCGCGCCAGCCCACCGTGCCATCGCCCAGCAGCATCGATACGTTCGTGGCACCCGCCTTGTTGATGGCCTCTCGTGCAGCGGCGTAGAGCGCGGGAATGCGTTCGATGGTGAAGATCTGCGCGACCAGATGCGACAGGAGCACCGTCTGGTACCCGGAACCGGTCCCCACCTCGAGCACGCGCTCCTTGCCTTGCAGTGCGAGGATCTCGAGATACCGCGCATGAATGCTCGGCTGTGAAATGGTCTGGCCGCTGCCAATCTGGAGGGGTGCGTCCTCGTACGCGCGGTGCCGCACTCCGGTGGGCACGAACTGGTGTCGCGGGGTGAGGTCGAATGCGCGGAGGACCGCCATGTCGCGGATTCCCTTGGTGCGCAGCAACTCCACCAGCCGACGGCGCGCACCGCCCATCGCGCCGTCTACAGATCCTGCCACCACGTCCCCGATGATTCAAGCATGCTGTAGTTGGTGAGGTCGAGGTGCAGTGGCGTGATCGAGATATACCCGTCCTGGATAGCGCGAAAGTCCGAATCCGGCTCGCCCGTCCACGTGATGGACCCACCACCGATCCAGAAGATGTCACGATCCCACGGATCGCGCATCGGCTTGAGCGATCCGGAGTAGACCCGGCTGCCCAGCCGCGTGAGCCGCACCCCCTTCACGCCGTCCGCCGGCACGGGCGGAAGGTTCACATTCAGCAGTGTGTTTGCTGGAAACTTCGGCAGCGACGTGAGGTGCGCAATCAGTGGTGTCAGCACCGTGACCTGCTGCTTGAGGTACGTGAGATCCGCGCGCAGGTCACCGCCGGCAAACGAGAATGCGATGGATGGAATTCCCAGTGCCAGGCCTTCCATCGCGGCCGCGACCGTGCCCGAGTACAGCACGTCCTCGCCCATGTTCTGCCCGTGATTGATGCCGCTGAGGATGAAGTCTGGGCGCTCGTCCAGGAGCGCCTCGACGGCGATCATCACGCAGTCGGTAGGCGTGCCGTCGATCTGCCATCGACGTTCCGCGCGCCGCACTGGTCGCAGGGGATGATGCAGCGTGAGCGAGTGGCTCGTTGCGCTCTGCTCACGGTCCGGTGCAACGACGTACACGTCGCCGAGCGGCTCCGCGGCCTCGATGAGGCAGTCGATGCCGTGTGCCAGGATACCGTCGTCGTTCGTGATGAGAAACCGCATCAGCTGCGTCCGGTCCGTGGAAAGGGAATCACTTGTCGGCCGAGAGAAACCGGATGAGTTCCTTCAGCTCTGTCTCCAGCGAGTCGAGCGTCTGCACCGTAAGCGCCGCGCGCGCCGCCGAGCGGAGTTCCCCGCCCTTGCGCTGCTCGTCCACCTTCTGTCGCGCGCCCTCGATGGTGTACTTCTCCGTATACAGCAGGTGCTTCACAAGGAGGATGAGCTCCACCTCCCTGCGCTGGTAAACGCGGTTGCCGGAGCGATTCTTGGCCGGACTCAGGAAGCGAAACTGGCTTTCCCAGTAGCGCAGCACATGTGGCTTGAGGTCAGTGAGATCGCAGACCTCTCCGATGCTGAAGAATTCCTGAATTGGCTCGGCGGCGCTCATGCGTCCTGCTCCGAGCGCAGCTCACGCCCCATGAGTTCCGTCACCGCGCCGCGTGCGGGATGGCCGTCGAACAGGATGCGGTGCACCATCTCGACGATGGGCATCTCGATGGCCTCGCGCGTGGCAAGGGCCAGCGCACTGCGCGTGGTGGCCACTCCCTCGGCAACCGTCTCCTTTCCAGCGAGCGCCTCCTCGAGCGTTGCGCCTCGCCCGATGGCCATGCCCACGGCGCGATTGCGACTCAGCGAGCCGGTGCACGTCAGCACCAGGTCACCGACGCCTGCCAGGCCGGCAAACGTGGCGGCCCGGGCGCCCAGCGCCGTACCGAGGCGCGTCATTTCCGCGAGCCCCCGCGTAATGAGTGCCGCGCGGGAATTGAAGCCGAGACCCACCCCTTCCACGATGCCGGCGGCCACGGCCATCACGTTCTTGAGGGAGCCGCCGAGTTCGACACCGATCACGTCGTCGTGCGTGTACACGCGCAGGTGCGCATTGCTGAAGGCCTCCTGCACCGCCTCCGCCGCCATGATGTTGTCGGACGCCGCGACGATGGCGGTGGGCTGGCGCGCCGCCACTTCCGCGGCGAAGCTGGGTCCGGACAGGGCCACTACCGTGTGCGCAGGCGCTTCGTCCGCCACCACCTCGCTCATCAGCGCGAGGGTGTCGCGCTCGATACCCTTGGTGGCGACACTCATGATGGCGTCAGGGGCGAGGGCTGGCCGAGCGAGCCGCAGGACGTGGCGAAGATGTTGCGCGGGGACCGCGGCGCAGAGGAGATGTGCGCCGGCGAGTGCATCCGCGAGCGACGACGTGGCGTGCAGCGTGGGCGCCAGCGTGACACCATCCAGGAAGCGCGTGTTCACGCGCGACGTGTTGATGGACGCGACCACGTCATCCTCCAGCGCCCAGAGCATCACGTCGTGGTGATTCCTCGCAAGCACGTCGGCGAGCGCCGTACCCCAGGCGCCTGCGCCGATCACCGCGCAGCGGGTCATGCGCGCCCCCGCTTGCCGAACCGATTCTCTTCGCCGCGGCGCAGGCGCCTGATGTTCGCGCGATGTGTCCAGAACACGAAGGTCGCAATCACCGCGGCCACGATGAACCTGGGAGAGTGCACGCCTGCTCCTTCGGTGAACGCGAGGAGCACTGGCAACAGGAGGGCCGACACGAGGCTTCCAAGCGACACGTACCCGGTGGCGAGCACCAGGGCCACGAATACCGCAAACGTGATGAGCATGGGCACCGGTGCGAGCGCGAAGAAGACGCCGGCTGCGGTGGCAACGCCCTTGCCCCCCTTTCCGAACTTGAGGAACAGCGGACGCACGTGGCCCGCGATCGCCGCCACACCCACCGCGATGGCCCAGAACACCGGATCACGAGGGCTGTCGATTCGCGGCGGGAGGAACAGCACCGGCAACGCGCCCTTCGCGGCGTCCGCGAGGAACACGGCAATGCCGATCTTCCAGCCCAGCACGCGGAACACGTTCGTTGCCCCGAGGTTGCCAGAGCCCTGCTTGCGCAGGTCCACACTCTTCGCCATACCGGCAAGGTGCGCGAAGGGAATGGACCCCGAGACGTATGCCAGCGCCAGTGCGATGGCTGGATGCACGACTACTCGTCCGCCTTTGCGCCGCTCTTGCGGCGCATGAGGATGCGAAGCGGATTGCCCGTGAATGGGTAGGTCTCGCGGAAGCCGTTGTGCAGGAAGCGCACGTAGTGCTCTTCCACGAGGTCCGGATGGTTGCCGAAGAATGCAATCGTTGGCGGGGCGACGCTCACCTGCGTGGCGTAGTTGAGCTTGACCTCTCGGCCGGCCGCCTGGTTCGGCTGGCGGCGTGCCAGCAGCTCCGCCAGTCGCACGTTGACGTCGGACGTGGAGACGCGCACCCGCGACTGTTCATCCACGAGGAAGATGACGTCGAGGATCTTCGAGACCCGCTGGCCGGTAAGGGCAGACGTGAAGAGGAAGGGCACGTGCTTGAGGAAGGGCGCCTTCTCGTGCGCGGTCTTCTCGAATTTGTGCGTGGCCTTGTCATCCTTCTCCACAAGATCCCACTTGTTCACCACCACGATCAGCCCATGTCCCGCCTCCCACGCGAGGTGGGCAATCTTCAGGTCCTGATGGTGGAATTCGCCTTCCGTCGCATCGATGAGCAGCACGCAGATGTTCGCGCGCTCGATGGCACGCCGTGCACGCAGCGACGAGTAGAACTCGATGCCGTCGTCGATCTTGGTCTGCCGGCGCAGGCCGGCGGTATCGACGAAGATCATCTTGCGGCCATGATAGACCATGGGCGTGTCGATCGCGTCGCGCGTGGTGCCGGCGATGTCGCTCACCACCAGGCGCTCCTCGCCCAGCAGGCGATTCACGAAGGACGACTTGCCCACGTTGGGTCGCCCCACTACCGCAACGCGCAGCGCCTCTTCGTCCTCCGGAACCGACTCGGGGAGCTTCTCGATGATCGCGTCGAGGAGGTCGCCGGAATTCTTGCCGTTCTGCGCCGACACGGGGAACGGGTCGCCGGCACCCAGCTTGTAGAAGTCGTAGAAATCGGTGCGGCTCGGGTCGTCCACCTTGTTCGCCACCAGCAGCCACGGCTTGCCCGTGGTGCGGATCATCTCCGCAACCCGGTGGTCGCTCGGGTGCAAGCCGACGTTCGCGTCCACGACAAACAGCATCATGTCCGCTTCTTCCACCGCTGTTGCCACCTGCTGGCGGATCTCCCTGTCCATGGGAGCGTTCGGATCGTCCGACAGCCCACCGGTGTCCACGAGCCAGAATGCGCGCCCGTTCCACTCGGCCTTGGAGAAGTGCCGGTCGCGCGTGGTACCTGCCTCGTCGGAGACAATGGCCTCCTCGTCGCCGATGATGCGGTTGAACAGTGCGCTCTTGCCCACGTTGGGGCGGCCGATGATGGCCACGACGGGGGCGCTCATGCGGCACGCCTCCCGGTGACACTGGGCTCGCCCTCGAGCTTCAGGACGTCGATGAAATCGTACGAGGGATATACCGGCATTGGAAGCGTCTCACGGAGTGCGATGAAGCGCTCTTCGTCGAGGAAGAGCCCATCATCATTGATCGTCTCGGCCGGAATCAGCGCGAGATCGAGGTCCCCCCGGTCCGCGAGCGCGCGACGGATGTCGGCGCCCACAAGCAACCCGGCGGTGGTGGTGGTGGGTCCGAACAGGGAGTTTTCCATCACGATGAGGGAGAACTGCGCGCCCGTGCGCTCGGCGATGGCGTCGAGCAGCTCGGGCATGAGGGGCGCCATGGAGACGCCGGTGACAATCCCGATCTTCTTGCCGTCCAGGCGCGGCAGTTCACTCAGGCCGGCCGCGACGCGCTGGCGGAGCGACGTCACGGCGCCCACGCCATTCTCGATCTGCGAGAAATCGCCGTAGTGCTCGGCGTCCGGTAGCGGACGACCGGCCAGCAGGTACAACTCGTCCGAGCCGAACACCCACCGGTCGCCGCGCTCCACAAGTGCCCGCGCCTCCCATCGCTCCACGGCCTCGAGGATGCGGCCGGAGTTCTCCGCATCCATCGGCTTGCCGTCATACAGGTGCGAGAACTGGGTCACGCCCACGGGCACGAGTGCAACACTGAGGACCGCGTTGCCGAGGTTCCAGAGGTCTGTCAGCGACTGCTCGAGGATGTCGCCATCGTTGAGGTTCGGCACAATGACCATCTGGCCATGGAACTGGATACCCCCCTCGGCCAGCCGGGTAAGTTGCTCCACGATGTTGGGAACGCGCGGGTTGTTGAGCAGCACCTTGCGCGCCTCCCACGGGGTGGCGTGCACCGAAACGTAGAGCGGCGACAGGCGATACTCGAGGATGCGCTGGATGTCGCGCTCCTTCACGTTGGACAGCGTCGCGAAGTTTCCGTACGCGAAGGAGAGCCGGTAGTCGTCGTCACGGACGTACAGCGACTTGCGGAGCCCCTTGGGCAGCCCTTCGATGAAGCAGAACTCGCACCGGTTGGCGCACCGGCGAATGGTGGGCGGCGCCAACTCCACGCCCATGCCTTCGCCCTCTGGCCGCTCTACCTCGTAGACAACGTCCTCGCCGTCAGGGAGGCGGGCCTCGATGATGAGCTCGTCGTCTGCGGTCAGGAACTCCCAGTCGAGAAAGTCCGCCAGTTCGCGGCCGTTCACCGTCAGCAGTTCCGTGCCGACGACCACTCCCATCTCCTCGCAAATGCTGCCCGGGAGCACTCGACTGACGCGAACCATTGGCTACCTACCCTCTACCCGAAGCGACGGGGGAAGACCACTTCATGTGGCGCTTCCCCCTCCTTTCATTGCGATGGGCAGCGCGTTACCGCCCCTCATGCAAGATAGGAGATTCAGGCACGGAAATCAAGCAGCATCCATCACTTCCGAGCTTGCGCCTAGTGCTTCTCGTGAAGCCAAAGGGCATGAAAAAGCGCCCGCCTTCTGTGCGGGCGCCTTTCCCTGCAGGTGTCGTGTCAGTCCACGAGCTTGTAGCGATACGCCACGGCGTTCGGCGCATTGATCGTGATCTTGAAGCGCGCCTTCTGTCCGGGTGAGAGCGGCTCCGACGTGACCGATTCCGTCCCGATCACCTGGCCTGCCTTGTCGACCGCACTGAATGCGAGCGTCACCGGCTTTGGTGCGAACGTCTTGGCCGCTGCCTTCGGGACTGGTGCTGCCTTCCCCTTGGCGCCCTTTGCCGACTTCGGGGCAGACGTGGAATTGTTGGCGTCGATCTTGTCCCGACGGTCCAGGATGTTTCCGGCAATGGTCAGCGATTTCTCGCCAGGAGAGAATTCCGTGAAGCTCACCTCCACCGGCAGCACGTTGCCGCGGTTGAACCACGTCACGGTCGTGTCGTTGTAGGCCGCCGCGAGAGGACCCTTCTTGGCCGCCTGCGCCGCCTTGCCCATGGCCAGGTAGGCACGCGCCGCCAGGTTGTAGTTCTCCGGATTGCCCGGATCCACTGCGACCAGGCGCTCCACGACCGGGCCCACCTTGTCGTTCTGCTCCATGGTCAGGTACGTCACGGCCACGTTGAACAGCGCATCCCGGCTGTACGGGTTCTGCACCAGGGACGCCTCGAACAGCTTGCCAGCCTCGGCGGACTTGTTCGCGCGCGCCGCGTTCACGGCGGAATTGAGCAAGTCGTTGTACTCGTACGCGGATGGGTTGGCGATGAGCGGCTCCCACGTCTTGACGGCAGACGCAGTGTCCCCGGCGAGCAAGTAGGCGGTCTGGAGCTGCTGCCGCCCACCCGTGAGGTACTGGCCACGTGTACCCGGCACAGCGATGAGCTGCGCATAGATGTCGGCAGCCTTCTTCGCCGCGGTCACGCGCTCGGCTCCAGTGGCGCCGTTCGCCATGTCGAGATACGCGCTCCCGACATTGGCCAGCATCTGGCGGCGCACGTCACGATAGCTGGTATCCTTGTTCGCGGACTCCGCCGCCAGCGTCCAGTACTCGATGGCGCGCGCCGTGTTGCCCCGCTTGGAGGCCACGCCTCCAATGACCATGTTGCCGTACGGGGACTGCGCATACAACCGGTTCGCCTGCGTGGCGTAGTACTCGGCCGAATCGAGCTTCTCCGCATTCAACGACGTGATCGCGCCATTCACGACATCCAGGTAGAACTTCTGCCCGGCGCGCCAGTAGGCGGTGTAGTCGACGCAGACGGGCTTGGCCACCTCGACGATCTTGAACAGGGAATCCATCGTCATGGGGATGTCCAGCGTGCCACCCGGGTTGGTGGCAAAGCCGAGCGCACCGCGGGTGGGCCGAAGGCCGATGCCGGGCTGGTTGCCCCACAGGCTGATTGCCTCGCCCATGATGTATGCGTTCACGACCCCATTGTCCGACTTGTCGGTGGTCTCGAGCAGCTTCACCGCATTCTTGAGATTGGTGGCTGCCACGGCGGGCGATGCCGCTTCGCGAGCGAGGTTGATGCTGAGCGTCGCACGCGCGGCGTTGCCGGTGGCGCTCTCACCGATGTCACACGCTGGCTTGGCCGGGGCAGCTTGCGCGCCAGCGACAGTGGACACGGTCAACATCGCAACGGCTGAGAGGTACTTCCTGGCGTACAGAGCCATCAGAGATCTCCTGGAGTAATCGAGCGACGATCGGCGTCGACGGGGGGCGATGCGGTGGGTACCCCAACCGACTCACTGCCGTTCCGCGGCACCGAAAGCAAGCTGGTAAATATCAGTCGGCAGGCGCCCAGTTGCTAGAGCAACCCGGTGCACATCGTCGAACTCCGGCTTGGCACGTGTTGCCCCGCCGGGCAGATCCACCACCTTCACGCGCACGGTGTGCCCCAGGACGGTAACCGTCGCCTCCCGACGCGGAAGTGCGCGGCGACTCACGTCGCTTCGCCGCACGCCGATGGACGTTGTCTCCGTGAGAAGCAGTATCTCGAAGCGCTCCGCATCGGCTCGCTCGCAGAGCAGTTCGAGACGCGTTCCGGCCCTGCCCTTCTTCATCGTGGTGGCGAGCATGACGACGTCGAGCGCACCGTCGGTCCTCGCGCGATCGGCAACCGCGGCCAGGTACTCCGGGGACATGTCATCCACGTCGCAGGCGAGGAGCGTGAGCTGGTCGCGAACGGTGCCCGACGGCTCGCCGCTGATTTCGGCAAGCACGATGCGCAGGGCGTTTGCACGTCCCTTGAAGTCCTTGGTGCCCGCCCCGTAGCCACTGCGGATGGGAGTAAACTCTTCGGGCGGGGGGCCAACGGAGAGTACTCGCACGAGCGCGGCGCCCGTCGGCGTGACCAGCTCTCCCGACCCTTCTGGTCCGGGACTTGTCCTGTGGCCCTCCAGGAGCTTCAGCGTGGCGGGGGCAGGTACGGGAAGGAGGCCATGGGCCGCGTGCACCGTGCCGTCGCCCGTGCGGAGCACGCCGCACCGCACTTCCCCCACCCCGAGTTCCGCCAGTCCCCAGATTGCGCCGACGACGTCGAGAATGGCATCGACTGCGCCGACCTCGTGCAAGTGCACCTCCTCGGGCGGCTTGCCGTGAATCTCGCCCTCTGCCACAGCGATGGCCCAGAAGGCGGCGTCAGCCTTTTCGCGGACATGGTCGGGCGCTCCTGACGCAGCGACGAGCGCGCGAATCTGGTGGATATGGCGACCATGGGGCTGCGGCGGAATGCCGAAATCGACCTTCCAGCACATGAGATCACCCCGCACCACCTCCCGGATGTCGACGGTAATGTCCAAGAGGCCAAGGCGCGCGGGCAGCGCACGCAACCAGTCCGGATCCAGGCCCACGGCGATGAGCGCGCCGAGGGTCATGTCGCCGGAAATTCCGCTGAACGGATCGAGGATGGCTATTCGCATACCCGAAACTAACAAGGACCGGTCACGGAGTGTCCACGGACGCGCACGCCGCCTACGGTCTCAGAACCTGTACGACGCGCCACTTCCGGTGTTGAACACGAGTACTTCCGCGTCCGCTGGAATCCGCCCTTTGCGCACGAGCAGTTCCAGCACGCCAAGTGCCGCGCCGCCTTCAGGTGCCGCGTCGATACCTGACGCGCGACTGAGCCGGAGCGTGGCGTCGCGAATGGTGTCTTCACTCACCGACGCCGCGTCCCCGCCGCTCTCATACAGGGCCTTGAGGATGAGGCGGTCGCCGAGCGGGCCGGGCACCCGCAGTCCGCTGGCGTGCGTTTCCGGGTTCTCCCATGGCGTGGCGCGATCGGCCTTCGCCTCGAAGGCACGCACCATGGGCGCGCATCCGTCGGCCTGCGCCACCACCATGCGCGGGAACTCCACATCCCGCGCGAGCCACCCCGCGTCTCGCATCTCCGTGAACACCTTCCACATGCCAATCAGTCCGGTGCCTCCACCGGTGGGATAAATCACATGCGTTGGCAGTGTCCAGCCCAGCTGCTCGGCCATTTCGATGCCCATCGTCTTCTTGCCCTCGATGCGGTACGGCTCGCGCAACGTGGACATGTCGAAGTAGCCGTGTTCCGCGGCAAACGCGCGCGATTGCTTGCCCGCGTCGCCAATGTGGCCGTCGACCAGCTGGAGATCGGCGCCGAGCGCCTGAATGGTGGCCAGGATGGGCGGCGGCGTGCCGCGCGGCGCGTAGACGCGCACCGCCAGCCCGGCGGCGGCGGCGTACGCTGCCAGGGCAGCCCCCGCGTTGCCGGCGGTGGGCACGACCAGCCCTGGAACGCCGAGTGCCGCGGCGCGCGTCACGGCGGCACTCATACCGCGGGCCTTGAATGACGCCGTGGGATTCAGCCCCTCGTCCTTCACCCACAGTCGTGCGATGCCGATGGTCCTGGCGAGTGTCGCAAGTTCCTTGATGGGAGTGGTGCCTTCGCCCAGCGACACTGGCGACTCGCCGTCCGCGAGGGGCAGCACGGGCGCATAGCGCCACATGTCCCAGCGCGGCAGGATGCCGTCGCGCCCCGGCCATGCCGAGTCGTACCGCACGAGCAACGGTTGTCCGCAGACGGGGCAGACAGAGGCGAGGGTGGTGCCGCCCTGCGTGTGATCGCACGCGGAACAGTCGAGGTGCCAGGAGCTCACGGTGTGGTGGTGTCGTGGGTGAGTGCACCTGCCGGAGGGGCGAGTGCAGTGGTGGTTCCCGGTGCCAGCGCATCGCTGGTCTTGAGGGCGTCCAGGATGCGCTGGGCGCCCTTCAACGAGAATCCCGGAACGGCGGCGAGTTGTTCAGGTGTGGCGTCGCGGATTGCCTGCACGCTGCCGAACGTGGTGAGCAGCAAGCGCCGCTTGTTGTCGCCGATGCCCGGAATGCGCAGCAGTTCCGAGGTGATGGTGCGGACCGCGCGGCGCTTGCGTTGAAAGGAGATTGCGAAGCGATGTGCCTCGTCGCGCGCCTGCTGGAGCATGCGCAGCGCCGGTGAACGGCGTGGCAATCGGAGTGGCTCGCTCTTGCCGAGCAGGAAGATCTCTTCTTCGCGCTTGGCGAGGCTGACGATGGGCAGCGCCTGCAGGCCGAGTGTCGTCATGGCGCCGGCGGCGGCGTTCAGCTGTCCCTTGCCGCCATCGATGAGCACGAGGTCGGGCAATGGGCGCGCGTCGTCGAGGCGGCGCCTGAAATACCGTCCCACCACCTCATTCATGGACGCGAAGTCATCGATGCCCTCCACCGTCTTGACCTTGAACTTCCGATACTCGGCGCGATATGGCCTGCCGTTCTGGAACCACACGCACGATGCAACGGTGTCGGTACCCTGCGCATGCGAAATGTCGAAGCAGACGAACGAGCGCGGTACGCGCTGCAGGCCGAGTTGCCGCTGGAGCTCGTACACCGGGTCGCCGGCGCGCTCCTCTGTGGGCTCGTCGCCGGTGAGTCGCGCCTCCTCCAGCAGGTGGCGCGCATTCTGTTGTGCGTGTTCGATGAGCTCGCGTCGCGAGCCGCGCTGCGGTACGTGAATCTTCGTGCGCTCGAGTGTCTGCTCGACAACCTCACGCTCGCAAACGTCGAAGGGGAGCAGCAGTTCCAGTGCCCGCTCCTCCAGCAGCCGATACGGGCCCGCCAGATACGTCTCGAGGACATCGGCGTCCGTTTCGCCTTCCGTATTGGCGACGAACTGGTGATCGCGCGCGAGGAGCTTTCCGCCGCGGATGCGCATCAATGCGATCACCGCGTCGTCACCGTCGCGCGCGTAGCCGATGACGTCACGGTCGCCGCCTTCCACCTCCATCACCACGGCGGGCTCCTCCATGGTCTCGAGATGCGTCAGCACGTCGCGCAGGCTGGCTGCCCGTTCGAAGTCGAGCGACTCGGCGGCCAGCGCCATGCGCTCCCTGATCTTGCGCACGACTTCGTCCGGCTTGCCCGCGAGGAAGTCGAGCACCTCGTCGATCATGGCCGCATACTCACCCTGTGTCTGCGCGAGGATGCACGGCGCCTTGCACCGGCCGATGTGATAGTCGAGGCACGGCCGCTCGGGCATCTGCGCGGGCATGTCGTAATTGCACGACCGCACCGTGAAGAGTCTCTTTACTACGTCCAGCGAGCGACGCATGGCGCCGACGTCGGTATAGGGGCCGAAGTACCGCGCGCCGTCGTTCTGCAGGCGCCGCGTGACCCAGACTCGCGGGAATGGCTCCTGAATCGTCACCTTGATGTACGGATAGGACTTGTCGTCGCGCAGCGCGATGTTGAAGCGCGGCTTGTACTCCTTGATGAGGTTCGCCTCGAGGATCAGGGCATGCGCCTCGTTCGGCACGACGATGGTATCCAGGCCGCGCACCTGCAGCATGAGGTGCCGGGTCTTGACGCTGGCGGCGTGGTCGGCCGCAACGTAGCTGCGCACGCGCGAGCGGAGGCGCTTGGCCTTGCCGACGTACAACACCTTGCCGTCGGCGTCCCGCCAGAGGTAGACGCCGGGCGACTCGGGCAGATGTGGAATCTTATCGAGGACCGCGTCGGGGACAGCCATGATGCAATATATACCCGGCGCGAAACGCTCCGTTCGCCTACCGACGCCGCAGGACGCGCGCTGCGATATTCCGCGCTTCGGGCACGCCGAAGGCAACGGTCACCGCGCCGTACACTGCCCCGAACACAAGCAGTGCAAGAATGCCGCGAATGGAGGGATGCGCGGGATCCATCACGCGCATGACACCCCAGCCGGCCGCGCCAGCCGCGAACCCCGCGCCCCACATCTTCGCCAGCAGCGCGCGTGGAATCGCCGTGACTCCAATGCGCGCCGTGATTGCCCGCCGAAGGAGAAAGAATTCGACCCACCCTGCGATCCCCGCCGATGCGGTGAGCCCCACCGCGCCCGTCCACGCCGGCAGGCCAAGCAGTCGTGGCAAGGGGAACGCGAACAGGTATCCCAGCACGCCCGTGAGTACCACGCGCGCCACGGCATACCAGAGCGGCGTACGCGTATCACGCAGCGCATAGAACGTGGACGAATACAGCCTCCCGAGCGCGCTGGCCACCAGGCCCACTGCGCTTCCCCCGAGAATGGCCCACGTCTGCATGCTGTTGGTGGGAGAAAACTTTCCGTGCTGCAGCAGCACGCCCGCGATCGCCTCGCCGAGCACCAGGAACCCCACAGCGGACGGCACGACGAAAAAGGCAACGCGCGGCAATGCGGCGTTCAGTCGCGCGCGCAGCCGCTCGAACGCCGCCGCATCCGTGCCGCTGTCGCGCGACATCTCGGGCAGCTCCGCTGCTGACACCGACATGCCAAACAGGCTGATAGGCAGGATGTAAATAGTCTGGGCATTCTGGAGCAGCGTGTACACGCCTTCCGCCGCAATCTTGCTCGCGAGGTTGACGTCCACGAAGGCGCTGAGCTGCACCACACCTCGGCTCACGAATGCGGGCAGGAAGTTGCGGACGACTTCACGGACCGGTGCATAGGCAAAGTCGAGCACGAAGCGCGGATGCTGCACCAGCCGAAACACCGACGGCAACTGCACAGCCATCTGCAGCGCTGCGCCGAGCACCGATGCCCACGCCAGCCGGATGGCCAGCGACACTTCGCCAGCCTGGCCC
>JAYVNZ010000253.1:0-6776 GCA_043758185.1 Gemmatimonadaceae bacterium
TCGCGTATCAAGTGTGGCAGGCATTCGAGTGACCTCGGCAAGGGTTGACCGCGCCCCAACCTCGCGCGCGACGGTCAGTCCCCGGTCATTCGATGGTCACTCCGCTCACGCCACGCGCGCGCGATGTACGGTGGCTGCCGCGGTGAGAGCGGCGCGCAACGTCACCAGGGTGACCTCGGGACTTGCCCCGAGCCGGAACGGAATGCCCCAATACCCCGTGCCGGGACTGATGTACAACGTGGCATCCTCCTCGGTGTGCGCGCCCATCGCGTACTCCAGGAAGGGCGACGCAAGGCTCCAGCCGAGTCCGGGCACCGCGAACTGTCCCCAGTGCGTATGGCCGCTGAGCGTGAGCGCCACGCCGCGCGCCGCGAGCGACGGCCAGAGCGCCGGATTGTGCGCAAAGGCAATCACCGTCGCGCCATCGGGTACGCCCGACAGCGCGCGCTCCACGTTGGGCGCGGGATTCGACGCGCCACGCGGCCCACCTGCCGGATCACCAGTGCCCACGAGCGCGATGCACGCGTCGCCACGACGAATGACGCATGCCTCGTTCACCAGCACCGTGCCCAGCTTCGCTGCGTGCAGCGCACGCTCCACCTCGTCCCATCCCGCATAGACGTCGTGGTTGCCAGGAATCATGTAGACGCCGAGCGGCGCCGTCAGCCCTCCCAACGCCCGCGCATAGGAGGCAACATCTTCCGCTCGATCGTCAATCAGGTCGCCCGTAACGGCAATGAGGTCCGGCGACAATCCACGCGTCGCCTCGACGATGCGGCCCAGGAAACGCCGCGAGGTATGCGGGCCGATGTGGAGGTCCGACAACTGTGCGATGCGCAACCCCTCGAACGCGGACGGTAGGCCCGGCACCTCCACATCCACGTGCCTCACGACGAGTCGCCCCGATCCGAGATAGCCCGCGCTGAGCAACACAGCGACCGCGACAAGCACGATCACCGCGGCGATCCGCCCGACAACGAGCGCACGTCCGAATGGCGCACCACTCAAGAGTCCCAGCAGGCCAGCCGCGGACACGAGAGGCAACATGAGCTGTGCGTACCAGAACGGCCGCACCACCAGCAGGCGAAAGGATTTTCCGGGATAGAATGGCCAGCCGCGCCACCGCACGAACGCAATGAGCGGAATCGTGGTGTACAGCGCGAGGGTGATGAGTGCCGCCAATGCGCCGGGGAAAAGCCCGGCGGCGAGCGCCCCAAGCGTGCCCCACGCGGCGAACAGGTAAAGCACGAGACGCGCAGCGATACTTCGTACGCGCGCCGGTCGGGTGCGACGGACGGTGGACATGGCCATATGTATCCACAGTCTGCACAATCGGGTCCTGACACGAAGCCCGCAGGAGCCCTTCCCGACGCGCAAGTCAAGGCAATAGAACAAGTTGACCGGGCGATGACCGCACACTGACCAGCGCAGCGTAGCGTGCTCCCAGTTCCCCGCAGCCAGGAGTGCAGAATGACAGCGAGCAGATCCATGGAAGCGCTACCCGATGTGCCGGCGCCCGTGTGCTATCACGGCGGTGCCTTCTTCGACGCCATTGGTGACGAGTTCGACACACTGGGCCGCTCGGCGCACGTGATCAGCGCCGACGTGCTCGACGCATGGTTTCCCCCAGCGCCGGGGGTGATGCAGGCGATCATGGAGCACCTGCCGTGGTTGATCCGTACTTCACCACCGACGCAGTCGGCCGGCCTGGTGCGCACGATCGCCCGCGTGCAGGACGTGCCGGAGGAATGCATTCTCACTGGCGGCGGATCGTCGGACCTCATCTTCCTTGCGCTCACGCACTGGCTCGATCGCCGATCGCGCGTCCTGATCCTGGACCCCATGTATGGCGAGTACCAGCACGTGCTGGAGCACGTTGTCGGATGCCGCATTGACCGGATGCCGCTTGCACGGGCAGACGGGTACGAGCTCGATCCCGCGCTGCTGCTGCAACGCATCGAGGCGGGACGGTACGACCTTGTGATCATGGTGAATCCCAACAGCCCGACGGGCCGCCATGTCCGCCGTGCCGTGATGGAGCACATCGTCGCGCGGGCGTCGCGCGTCTCGCCCATCTGGATCGACGAGACGTACATCGAGTATGCCGGCGACGGTGAATCACTCGACGGCTTCGCAGCGGCCCATGATGGCGTGATCGTGTGCAAGTCGATGTCGAAGGTCTATGGGCTGAGCGGCCTCCGCGTCGGCTATCTCTGCGCGTCGCCCTCGACGATCGATTCCCTGATGCCGTACAATCCGCCGTGGGCGGTGGGGCTCATTGGGCAAGTCGCCGCCGTGCACGCGCTCAATGATCAGCCGTATTATCGCGAGCAATGGGCCGTCACGCGCGGTATGCGCGACACACTTGCTGCCGGCCTGCGTCGGTGCGGCCTCGACGTCGTGCCCGGCATCGCGAATTTCCTGCTGTGTCACCTTCCCTGTGCAGGGCCGGACGCGGCTGATGTGGTGGCTCGTGCGCGCGATCGCAACCTCTTCCTGCGCGATGCAGCGCCCATGGGCACGTCGCTCGGTTCACACGCCATCCGTATTGCGGTCAAGGACGCCGCGACGAATGGCCGCATGCTCGACATCCTTGCGGACGTACTGCGCGAATGAGTGTGCGGCCGAAGCCGGCTGGCGGCGCGACTCCTCCACCCCTGGTGGCGCGGCGCCGACGCATGCGATAATTCCCTCGCATGTCCATCTCCCACCGAACTTTCTCGACGCTCGGCGCCTGTGTGCTGGCCGCGACCTGCAGTCATCCGCAGACGTCGCCGGAGCCGCAACCCGACGCTCGCGTCCTGGTCTACAACATCCACGCCGGCAAGGACGCACCAGGCGTCGGCAACCTGGCACGTGTTGCCGAGTTGGTGCGGAGCACGAATGCGGACGTCGTGCTCCTCCAGGAAGTGGACAAGGGCACCAACCGCTCCAATCACGAGGACCAGCCTGCGCTCCTTGCTGCGCAGACAGGGCTTCACGCCGCGTTCGGAAGTGCGCTCGACAACGACGGCGGCAAGTATGGCGTCGCGATTCTCTCGCGCTGGCCCATCGTCGCCGAGACGTTGGTGCACCTGCCCGTGAATCCGCCACAGGTGCGCGCGGGAGGTTCGATGGAGCCGCGCGGCGCATTGCGCGTCATCGTCGCCAGTCCCAGGGGCAACCTCGCGATCATCACTACGCACCTGGATCCCACCGGTGATGATCGATGGCGGAGACAGGAGGCCGATTCCGTCGTCAGCCTCGTTTCGCAAGCGAGGCGCGACGTCGGGATGGTGATTGCCGGCGGCGACTTCAACTCCACGCCCGAAAGCGCGGTGCAGGGCCTCGTTCGCGCAGGAAATCTTCGCGACAGCTGGATGGAATGCAGCGCGGGCGACGGCTTCACCTGACCCGATGACAAGCCGGTCAAGCGCATCGACTACCTGTTCCTTACGGGGGGCATTCACTGCACGAGCGCGCGCGTGATCGAGACGCGTGTGTCGGACCATCGGCCGCTGCTGGTCGAGCTCACGCTGCGCCCGTCGCCGGTGGAAGCGAGACCGATTGCCGCTCGGCGCCAGCCACTGGTCGCCCCGCCTGCCAACCTCGACCCTCGCACGCCACTCACCGCGGCGCAGGAATCGACGCGGGCGTGGGGCTGGTGATGACGGCACACATCGCCTTGCCAGCCGTGCAGGGCGACAGCACGACGCCGGCGACGCTGGCGCCGCGCATCATCACGGGTCTCCTGCGCGACAGGCTGCACTTCAACGTGCTCGCCATCATTTCGCGCGCTCGCATCGACTCCGCCGTGCGCCGGGTGCTGGAGCTCAAGGCGCGCAGCGGCGTGGCCGTCCGGCCGCTGGTGCCACTGGACACGCTGCGCGACATCGTGGGCTTGCCGGAGCATCGCGCACTGGCAGCCGGCATTGCCACACGGGCTGTCACGCTGCTTCGCGACAATGCCGGACTGATTGGCACGCCGCGGTCGGGCCGGACGGTGCTCGTGCAGTACATGCCAGAAACCGAGCTGCGCGCAGGCAAAGTGTTCGCGGCGGAGGTGCGGCAAGGTGCGCCGGGCGCGCAGTCGTTCAGGATCGGGCCGTCGGTGTCACCGGCTACGCTCGATTCCATCAGCGCGGTGTCGCGCGGGGCCGCACGCATCATCGTCGCGACCTACGTGCGGCGCGTCGAGGGCGAGGGGCGGTTCGTGATCCCGCAGCACATTGCGGAGTGGATCGACACCCTCGCGAGTCGGGAGCGGGTGATTGTCGTCTCGCTCGGCAATCCTTATCTGCTGCGTCAGTTTCCGCGGGTGGGCACATACCTGGTGACGTACGGTGTCGCGGACGTGCTCGAGCGCGCCGGTGCACGAGCCGCGCTTGGCCGAGCTCCCGTGACCGGTACGATTCCAGTGTCGCTGCCAGGCTTCTTCACCCGTGGCGACGGCATTCACCGCCAGTGAGCCCGGCCCACGAGGGGATGCTCGCCTTACGGCCGCCGCTTGCCCCTTGCGAACACCTTGTCATCCTCGCCGCGCCACTCGAAGGTCATGGGCCGGGCATTTTCGCGCGTGAACTCGATGGTCACGTCAGGACGGAGCACTTCGTAGATCACCCCCTGCTCGTCATACACCCCCGGCACGAACCAGTCCGGCGCCACGCGGATCATCGCGAAGTGCTTCAGGTAGCCATTCCATAGCCCCACGCGACCCTTGAGCGTGCTGTTCTCGTAATCGAGGACCAGTGGAGAGGTGTTCGTCACCTTGCCCGTCGAATCAACCTCCGAGAAGTCCCAGGTCCCGACATACTGTTGGGCGTCGGCGAGTGGCATGGTTATGGTGAGCGAGGGCGTCACTCCAACGTTCACCGAGACGGCGGTCCTGTCCCAGTTCATCGCCAGTGTGCCGCCATTCACGCGGAGTTCGGGCATCGACCAGGTCAGGACCTCCGCGAACGGCGCCTCGTGTGCACGGACGGGCAGGCGGACCTGCCTCGCGTTCGAATCGGGCGGCGCCATGTGGAACAGCTTCCAGTTCGGGTCGAGCACCATGGTCCAGTCACCGGACTGTCGCACCACGAACCACACGGAGTACTTCCCCTTGGGAACGGCATGACCGTCGAGCGTGATCGCCTTGTCCGTCTCCAGCGTCGTTGCCCAATTGGCACCCGGCGTCCACACCTCGCCCCAGTGCACGGCGCTGGTACCGAAGAGGGGATTGCGGCCTCGCACGCGCGGTCGCGAGTACTGCATGGTGATCTTCGTCCCGTCGATCACCTGGGACATCGAGCCGATTTCGCTCGCCTTGACCTGGGCACTGGCAGGCATCGCGCTTCCCACCATGCCCGCTGCGACGATAATCGCGCATCGCACGACGTTCCGCTTCATGGAGTCACCTCTGTGCGTTCCAGTCAATTGTCACCCGAACTTCGCGTCTACTGCACCACGAATCTCGTCGAGCGACTTGCCAGCCTTGTGCAATCGCACGGCGAGCCGGCCCTGTCCCTGACAGATTGCGCATTCCTTCGCCATCGCGTCCTTGCCTTCGTAGCACGACAACAGGGAATAGAACCCCTCGGAATGTGAGCATCCGCAGTTGCAGCGAATTCCGTCGATGACCTCGGGAATTGCACGCACCGAATCGAAGAGCCCTACCAGCTTCGGTCTTTCCGCCAGCTGTTCCTTCGTGAGCACGTTCACGCCCGTGATGCCGGCCCGCGGCGTTGGATGTGGCCCGGGCCCACGTGCGCGCAACAGCGCTGCGCTTGCGGTTCGACCCGGTCGCAGCAGGGCCGCAAGGGCCGTGGCGCCCGCGGCGAGAAAGCTCCGTCGTGACAGTTCGTGGCGCATCATGGATCTCCTGGAATCCAGCCGCAGCAAACTTCCGGCGACACAGCACCATTGTCCAGACTGCGTGTCAGGGAATTCAGCCCTCCAGTTCCTCCACCGTCTTTGGCCAGTCCTGCTTCAACAGGCGCGACAGCGCCCTGTCGGCCAGCAGGCGCCCCTCCGTCTGGCAGATGGCACAGTAGTTGGTCTCGTTGTCGCGATAGCGAATGCGCTGCACGGGCGTGCCGCATACGGGGCAGGGCTCGCGGTACCGGCCGTGCACAGCCATGCCCTCGCGAAAGGCCGTCACCTTCGCTGGAAATCCCCCGCGTGACTCCGCGCGCAACTGCTCGGTCCACCAGCGCAGTGTGTCCCGCGTGGCATCGAACAACCGCAATACCTCGTCGCCGGTGAGCTTGCTCGTCAACTTCAGCGGCGACAACCGCGCTCGATGCAGCAACTCGTCGGAATAGGCGTTCCCGATGCCGCTGAAGAGTCGCGGATCGGTGAGTGACCGCTTGAGCGTATGATTCTCTCGCGCGAGGCGCTCCGTAAAGTCCGCGAGCGTGGCGTCGAGCACTTCCAGCCCGCCGCGATCGAACTGCGCCAGCGCCGGCCGGCCCCGCACCAGGTGCAGCGACGCCCGGCGCTTTGTCCCCGCTTCCGTGAGCACCAGCGTGCCCGTTCCGAATTCGAATTCCGCGAGCGCGATGCGCGCCGGAACCGTGTTCCGCGCTCCTGCATCGATCCAGCGAAATCGACCCGCGATCATCAGGTGGATCACGACGAAGAGATCTCCGTCGAACACGATGACCACGCGCTTGCCCAATCGCTCCACGCCCACCGCCACGCGGCCCATGAGCTCGTCGAGCGACGGGTCCACTGTGCGCAGGATGAACGGGCTGCGAATGGAGTACGCCGACAGCGCGTGACCAACCAACCGGGCTGCCATCGCTTCTATATAT
>JAYVNZ010000254.1:0-1600 GCA_043758185.1 Gemmatimonadaceae bacterium
CATACAGTCGTCTCCAACTGGCCCATTAATCAGCATGCCCCGCTCTATTACGCCGCTCCGCATTGCGCATCGCGGGATGCCACGTCTCGCCCGGGAGAACACCATCGCCAGCTTCGAGCTTGCCCTTGACGCGGGCGCCGAGGGGATCGAGCTCGACGTGCACGCCACGCAGGACGGCATCGTCGTGGTACATCACGATCCCACACTCCCGGCCGGCCTTGCCATCTGTGACCTCGATCATGGAGCCTTTCTGGCTGAGGCTCCTTATGCTCCCACGCTCCGCGACGTCTGCCGTGCCGTGGGCGGGCGTGCCGAGCTTTTCGTGGAAATCAAGGGTGCCGGCATCGAGCAGCTCGTGGCCGAGGTGCTGTCTCACCACGTCGGTACCTGCGCCATTCACAGCTTCGATCATGACGCAATCTCGCGGTTGCGAGAGAGCGGAACCACGCTCCGCCTGGGCGTGCTGTACGACCGCGAGGAGGACGGAATCGCCCTGATGGACCGATGCGGTGCCACCGACCTGTGGCCGCATTTTCCGCTGGTCACAGGTGATCTCGTGGCGGGCGTGCACGCGCGGTGGGGACGTGTCATTCCGTGGACGGTCAACGCCGCCGACGAGGTGTCCCGCTTGACGGCGATTGGCGCGGACGGCCTGTGTACCGACGACGTGCGCCTGTTGCAGCGCAGCTGAGTGCGACGCTGCGCGGCGAGCCAGTCAGGGCGTTGAGGGCTGTCCGCCAAGGGCTGAAATGGCGGCCTCCAGGCGGCCCACTTCAGATTCCGCGGCTGCCAGCATGGCCGCGAGAATATTGTAGCGCTCAGGGTCGAGGTCGGCACCCGCAGCACGCGCGCGGTAAACGGCGAAGCCCAGGGAGGCCGCCGCCGCCTCTGCCCGCTGTTTTGCCCGGTGTGACTCGAGGCGCAGCTTGCCCTCGTCCAGAGCGCCCTGCGCTGCCTGCCCGGCCTTGTCCAGCTCGCGCTTGAGTGAATTCCAGATCGCCATGCCACCCTCCTTGAAGTACTAGCTGTACGCGACGCTCCGGTGAAAGGTTACGCCGCGGAGAGTGGAATGCAAAAGCGCCTTCCCGGAAGGAAGGCGCCATGATGCAAGGAACGCAGTGCTGACCTACGCGGCGGACGTCTCGACGCGGGGCTCGGCAGGATAGACGCTGACTTTCTGGCGCGTCTTGCTCTTGTGTTCGAACTTCACGAAGCCATCAATGAGCGAATAGATGGTGTAGTCGGTACCGAGCCCGACGTTCTTGCCCGGATGCCACACTGTTCCGCACTGGCGCAGGATGATGTTGCCGGCGATGACCTTCTCACCGCCGAACTTCTTGATGCCGCGGTATTTCGGGTTGCTGTCGCGGCCGTTGCGCGATGAACCGACGCCTTTCTTGTGAGCCATTGTCTCCTCGCGTCAGCCGAGTGTGATGTCGTTGATCTGGACTTCCGTGAAGCCCTGGCGATGTCCCTGCTTCTTCGCGTAGTTCTTGCGACGCTTCATCTTGAAGACGATGATCTTGTCGCTGAGGCCGTGCTTCAGGATTTCGCCCGTGACCTTGGCGCCGGAGAGCATCGGGATGCCCGTCTTGACGTT
>JAYVNZ010000255.1:0-4432 GCA_043758185.1 Gemmatimonadaceae bacterium
CCATGCTGCTCGTCGCGGGAGCATCTGTTTCCGCCTCGGCACAGGTCGCGACAGTCATCAACGGTCGCGTCATCAACGCCAAGACCCAGCAGCCCATCCAGGGCGCGACGGTCATCGTGGATGCCACCCAGTACGGTGGCATCACGGCTGAGGATGGCCGCTACTCGCTCACAGTTCCTGCCGGGCGCAACGGCTCGGTGAATGTCACCGCCCGCCTGATCGGCTATCGCGCCATGCGCCAGCCGGTCACGCTCATTGGCGGCCGCGTGACGGCGGATTTCGCCCTCACGTCGCAGCCTACGCAGCTGAGCGAAGTCGTCGTCACCGCGCTCAGCCAGCAGCGTGAGAAGGCCACGCTCGGCACGGCGCAACAGACGGTGTCCGCGGAAGAACTGACGCGCACGCAGACCACCAACGTCATCAGTGCAATGTCGGGCAAGGTGTCCGGCTTGCAGATCAGCCAGAGCGGAAACATGGGCGGCAGCACGCGTATCGTGATTCGCGGTGCGGGCTCGATCCTCGGCAACAACCAGCCGCTGTTCGTGCTGGATGGCGTGCCCATTTCCAACTCGGATTTCTCCACCGCCACCGCAGGCGGCGGTCGCGATTATGGCAGCGCCATCTCCGACCTGAACATGGATGACGTTGCATCCCTGACGGTGCTCAAGGGACCGAACGCCGCGGCACTGTACGGATCGCGGGCATCCAACGGCGCGGTGGTCATCACCACCAAGAATGGCCGCAACCAGGGCCGCGGCACGAAATTCAGCGTGACGAGCCGAGGGAGCTACGATACGCCGTCGATCCTGCCGAGCTACCAGAACCAGTATGGGCAGGGATTCACCGGCGACTTCAAGTATGCCGACGGCGCCGGCGGCGGCGTGAACGACGACGTTGACGAGTCCTGGGGCCCCAAGCTCGACGGCCGTCCAATCGACCAGTTCACCGGGAAGGCGCAGCCCTGGATTGCGCACCCGGACAACGTCAAGAACTATTTCCGGTCCGGCAATTCACTGTCGAACAACGTGAACGTCTCGTCGGCGTTCGAGAACGGCGGCGTGCGTCTTTCCCTCACGAAGGACGATACGCGCGGGATCATCCCCAACAGCTCGCTCAACAAGCTGGCCGGCTCGCTCTCCGCCAACGCGACGGTGAAGGAAAAGTTGACCGTGGCCGGCTCGCTGAACTACACGCAGAACAGCGGCCTGAACCGGGCCGAGAACGGCTACACTGAAGGCAACCCGCTCATGAGCTTCACGTGGTTTGGGCGGCAGGTGGATCTCGATCTCCTCAAGAACAAGTATTACAACACCGGCAGTGTGTACGGGTTCGCGGACGGGTCGTTGTTCAACTGGAACGACAATTACCACCGGAATCCCTACTGGCAGCAGTTTGAAAATCCGGCCCCGGACTCCCGTGATCGCGTGATTGCCCAGGTGTCGGCGAACTATGAGCTGCTGCCCTGGCTGTCGGGTCAGGTCCGCGGGGGTGGCGATTCGTACCGCTTCACTCGTGAAGAGCAGATTGCTGCGGGCAACATCGACCGCGCCAGCGCGTCCTACAACGGCGGGTTCACGAACTTCAACAGGCGGGACCGTGAAGCAAATGTCGAAGGCCTGCTGACCGCGAAGAAGACGGTTGGCATGTTCGACCTCAGCGCCAACTTTGGTGGCAACCACCGGCGAAACGACCGGTACGATGCTTTCTACGGCACGGACGGCATCCTGGTGGCGGGGATATACAATCTGTCCAACGCCGGCATTTCCCCAACGTTCACGAATTCGGAATTCCATTCGGCAGTGAATTCTGCGTACGGATCGGCGGTGACGACGGTGAAGGGGCTGTGGACGGTGGAGGTCACCGGCCGCAACGACTGGTCGTCCACGCTGCCAAAGGAGAACGCGTCGTACTTCTATCCGTCAATCAGCTCATCGCTGATCGTGAGCGACCTGTTTCCGGCGCTGACGAAGGGTGAAGTACTGTCCTATCTCAAGCTGCGCGGCAGTGTGGCGCGCGTGGGTTCGGATGCGGGTCCGTACCAGCTCAAGACGCTGTACAACGGCAATTCCAACAAGTTCGCCGGCAATGCGCTGTACACATTGAGCAACACCTCTGCAAACTCAGCGCTCCGGCCCGAGCAGACCACGGGCACCGAAGGGGGCGTGGAGTTCGCGCTGTTCGATGAGCGCGTGACGGCCGACGCTTCGCTCTACTCCAAGATCACGCGCGACCAGATCCTGCCTTTGACCATCGCTCCGGCGACGGGATTCACGGCCACCGTGATCAATGCGGGACAGATCAGCAACAAGGGGTTCGAAGCCAGCGTCACCGCAAAGCCCATCAGGAACGCCAACGGCCTCTCCTGGTCGACGACGATCAACTATAACAAGAACAGGAGCAAGGTCGATGCGCTGGCCGAGGGCTTGTCGCTCGTGACGATTCCTGGTGGTCAGTGGAACGTGGCGCTGCAGGCCCGCGTCGGTGAGCCATACGGCTCGCTCTACGGTCCGTCCTTCAAGCGGGATTCGGCGTCCGGCCAACTGCTGCTTTCGGGTGGATTCCCCCAGAAGGGAGCGAACAAGGTCCTGGGCAACGTGAATCCGGACTGGGTGGGCGGCTGGGCCAATGAGGTGCGGTACAAGAGCGTCGCGTTGAATGTGCTCGTCGACATGCGCCGCGGTGGCCAGTCCTTCTCGGTCGGGAACATGTGGGGCACATACGCCGGCACGCTTGCGGCATCGCTCAACGGACGCGAAGTGGATTGGGACAAGCCAGGGCGCGTCATCGAGGGCATCGATGTGAAGACAGGGAAGGCCAACACGATCAACGTGACGGCCGAGGATTATTATCACAGCATCTATCCGGTCGTTGAGCCGTACATCATCAACTCTGGCTTCGTCAAGCTCCGTGAAACACGGCTGAGCTGGGAAGTTCCGACACGCCTGGCCGCCAAGGCGCGCGTGTCCCAGCTCAACATGTCCCTCGTGGGCCGCAACCTGGCCACGTGGACGCAATATCCGAACTACGATCCCGAGAATGCCACGAACGCCGGAAACGGCGGGCAGGGCTTCGAAATGGGCTCGTTGCCGACCACCAAGTCCATCGGCCTCAACCTGACGATCACACCGTGATCGCCTATCGGGAGTATACGCGCATGACATTCAGTCGCTTCCCTGTCGCGCTGGCCGCGGCTGGCGCGCTGGCGTTGACGGGCTGCCAGACGGACCTCACGGCACTCAATGACAACCCGAACAGCCCGACCACAGCGCCCGCAGGCCCGCTGTTCACGAATGCGGTGATCAGCGAAGTCGGTCGATTCGCCGGCAACACGCTGTCGAGTACCTCGCTGTTGGCGCAATACGTGGCCCAGCAGCAGTATGTGGACGAGGATCGGGGCCACCTGCGAACAGGCACGTACACTGCCTTCTTCGGCGCCTACGCCGCCGAACTGGAAGACATGGAAAAGGTCGCGCAACAGGGCGCCGACACCAAGTCACCGAACACCGCAGGCCCTGCGCGCGTGATGCAGGCCTGGGGGTACCAGAACATGACGGACGTGTTCGGCGACATTCCGTACAGCGAGGCGCTGAAGGGCGATGTCGTCGGCGGGCCCACGAAGCCCAAGTACGATGCGCAGAAGGACATCTATTATGGGTTGCTGAAGACCCTTACCGATGCCTCGTCGACGATGAAGACGGCCGGTTCGGACGCTGGCCTCGGTGCGGCCGATCCCATGTACAAGGGTGACATGGCCAAGTGGCTGAAGTTCTCCAACGGCCTGCGTTCCCGGCTGGCGATGCGGATGTCCAAGGCGGATCCCGCGAAGGCGAACGCGGAATTGGCCGCGGCATTTTCTGCACCGGGCGGCATGATGTCCTCCAATGCGGACAACGCGTCATTGGTATGGCCTGGTGATGGCGTGTTCGATAATCCGTTCTCAGCGAATTTTGCCACGCGCGACGACCACAAGGTGTCCAAGACGCTGCTCGACACCATGACTGCGCTGAAGGATCCGCGCATTCCTGTGTATGCCCAGCCCACACCTGCCGATCCGACGAAGTACGCCGGATTGCAGAACGGGCTCACCAACGCGACGGCGCCGGCATTCAGGCTGACGACCTCGCGACTTGGGGCGATTTTCTTTCCAGGCCAGACAGTCTACGGTGTCTTCGGCACTGCGGCGGGCAAAAAGACGCCCTCGTACATCATGACGTACGCAGAGGTCAGCTTCATCAAGGCGGAAGCGGCAAACAGGAGTCTCGGTGGGCTGGCTCCTGGAGCGGCAGAGGCCTTCTACAATGCTGGAGTCACGGCTTCGATCACCCAGTGGGGTGGAAGCGCTGCTGACGCAGCGGCCTATCTCGCACAGCCGGGGGTTGCGTATGCCGGCGGGGCCGTAGGCCTCCAGCAGATCGGGCTGCAGAAGTGGATC
>JAYVNZ010000256.1:0-2345 GCA_043758185.1 Gemmatimonadaceae bacterium
CAGGCTCTGCCGCATGATCGACGCACCCTCCGGTTCCACGCCAATGATGCGGGTGCCCGGGTTGAGGGCCTTGGCGCCAATGGCCATTCCGGAAATCAGGCCGCCGCCGCCCACGGGCACCACGATGATATCGGGAGCGTCCGTCTGTTCGAAGATTTCCACGGCCACGGTACCCGTACCGGCAATGGTGCGATCGTCGTCGAAGGGATGTACGAACGTGAAGCCGTCCGTGTCGGCCAGTTCGTGTGCACGTCGAAAGGCATCCATGCTGGTACCGTGCTGGATGACCGTGGCTCCATACCCCCTGCTCGCCTCGACCTTGGCACGCGATGCGTGGGCGGGCATCACGACAGTGCACGGAATCCCGGCGTCCCTCGCCGCCCACGCGAGCGCCTGTGCGTGATTGCCCGCTGACACCGTCACCACGCCGCGTCCGCGCGCATCGCCGTCCAGCTGCGCCAACCTATTGAGCACTCCGCGTACCTTGAACGAACCGGTGGCCTGGAAGCTTTCGCACTTGAGCTCGAACCGTGCGGCGCCGCTGCGCGACGCCAGTGTTGTTGACGCAAGCACGGGCGTGCGTTGCAGCCGGCCCGCAATGCGCGCGCGTGCAGCCCGGATGTCATCGAGGGTCACCATGCCGGGAGGCTACCGCGTCGTGGGCGGCGACACAATGGCGGCGTGAAATCGCAGCGCGCTATCTTGTACGCATGCCGGATGTGCCTCGCCCGCCAGTTGCGCCACCGTCCATCGACCGCGCGTCCGTCGACCGGATTCTCGCGCGCGCCCTCGAGCTCCAGTCCAGCACCTCCGCCGACCCCGATGGACGCCTCACGGAGGCACAGCTCGAGGCACTCGCAAAGGAAGTCGGCCTCGATCCCGTGAACCTGAGGCAGGCACTGGCTGAGGAGCGTGCGCGTATCGAGGCGCCCGCGCCGGAGCGCGGCCTGGTCGCGACCATGTATGGAAGCTCTGGTGTCTCCGCGCAGCGAACGGTTCGTGGCGCGCTCGCGCCGGTGTTGAAGGCGCTCGACGACTGGATGCAGCGTGAGGAACTCCTCGTTGCACAGCGCTACTTCACAGAGCGGATCGTCTGGGAGGCGCGCACGGACTTCGCGAGCCGGCTCAAGCGGGCAACGAGCGGCCGCGGACATGCGCTGGCACGCGCGACCACGGTTGGCGCAACGGTGGTGTCGCTGGACGACGGACGCGTGCTCGTCCGCCTCGATGCGCACCTTGGCGGCTATCGCACGCTGATGGTCAACCAGAACGCCGGGTTGACGGCGGCGGGCTTGCTGGCCGCCAGCGTGCTCACGGTCATCAGCGTTCCGTTGCTCGCCGCCGCCGCGCCGGCGGCGCTGCTCGCGGTTGGTGGATTTTCGGTGTCGCGCAATTCGCACCGCGCGTCCGTTGCGCGTGCCCAGATCGCGCTCGAACAGGTGCTCGATCGCCTCGAGCGCGGTGAGGCGGGACGTCCCGCCTCGTTGCTCGGAGCCTTTGCATCCGTGGTGGCCGGCCGCCCGCGCTGAGGAGCTATCGCACTCCGCCAAGCACGAACGGCCGACGCATCGCACGATCGGCCAGCCACGCCAGGCCTCGATTGCTGAGGATCACGAGGATACCCATCAGCGTGAGCGACTTGACCTCGCGCCGCGAGATCTTCACCACGTCGCCCCGCGCGAGCGCCTGCGGCGTTCGCGTGAGGTCGCGCAGCGTGGCGTACGCGAACAGCAACGGCATCATGCAGAACAGGCGGATGGAAACGGCGCGCCGGGGAATGAGCAGCAGATAGCTGCGCGCGCCGTCGAGGTCGCGCCAGGCGAGCTGCACCAGCGTCGCAAGCGCTTCGCGCGTGGACGGAAGGCGGTCTGGCTCGAGCATCGTGGCGTGGCTGCTACCGTGCATCCGCAGCAGCTCTTCCGGAACGTAGATCGAGTTTTCCTGGTTCGCGTCGGTCGCGACGTCCTTCAGGATGTTGACCGTCTGGAGCGCCTCCGCGAATTCGCGGCACCGCTCGCGGAGCACGACATATCGCTCGTCGCTGATGCTCGACGCGTGCTCGTGCCAGAGGTCGGTGAGCAGGTACCCCACGGTTCCCGCGACGTAATAGCAATACTCCTTGTATTCGTCGAGGCTCTGGATGCGGATGCCGTGCGGATACTGCAGGACGAATTTCCGCATGCCCACGATCATTTCGGTGACCCATCGCCGCACATGCACCTGGGTGGCCGGTGGGAGCGAGCGGTACAGCACGAACACGAGGTCCGTATTGCGGGAGAGACGAACGTGCGCCGCTTCACCACTGATCGTCGCCACCCGTGCCGGAAACGCATCGGCGGCAGCGG
>JAYVNZ010000257.1:0-8438 GCA_043758185.1 Gemmatimonadaceae bacterium
TCTGCAAAACTTTCCCTCCGACGACAGCTCTCGTTACTCCAGGTGGCGACTGGGATCGGTGATCTCCTCACGGGCTCGGCGGACAACAGCCGTGGCGGACGTGCTGTCCCTGATGTTGCCGAGCGCGAAGGCGATATACGAGGTGGGGAGTTACTCTCCACAAAAGCCCACCGCCGAGAATCGTCCAGCCGGGCTCCTCGTCGTTTCCACGCCGGATGTCACGCGCGGACCAACGAGTTGCCCGCCGCATCTGTAGTAGTGGAAGACGTCCGGTTGCCATACGGCATGCCGGTCCGCGAGCTTACCATGTTCCTGTCGAAGACGTCCCGACCGCCCGATCCTGCGGGGATCCGGGTGGCGGGACGCGTGCATTTCATCCACGCAGCACGCGGGCGCCCCCGGCGTCCGCGCACGACCCCAATCCCCGGTTTTACCTCAGACATGAAGCGTCTACTTCCGTTCGCGATGATCACGCTCGCTCCGGCTGTTCTCTTGGGCCAGGCCCCCGGCGCCGCGCAGGGTCAGCGCGCGGCCGCGCCCATTCCGACCGCGGCCGCCCAGCGGACGACCACCCCGCCGCAGCTCGACGGCCGCCTGGACGACGCGGTTTGGGCCAGCGCCCCCGTCATCAGCGGCTTCATGCAGCGTGACCCCGCCGAGGGGCAGCCTGCGAGCGAGCAGACCGAGGTGCGGATCCTGTACGACAACGAGGCGATCTACATCGGCGCGCGGCTGCGCGACCGCTCGCCAGTGACCACCCGCCTCGGCCGGCGCGACATTCCGATCACCGCCTCCGACTGGTTCCGGGTGAGCTTCGACTCCTTCCTGGACCGCCGGAACGCCTTCCGCTTCGATGTAAATCCCTCCGGCGTGCGGCGGGATGCGATCATAGCCGGCAACTACTTCTTTGGTGGGGGCGGGGGTGGCGGAGGTGGCGGAGGTGGCGGAGGTGGGGGAGGCGCAGGTGGCGCCGGGGGAGCGGGGGGAGCCGGCGGTGGTGGAGGCGGAGGAGGGCAACCGGGCGGAGGAGGAAACCAGACTTTCGGCGGCGACGGCGAACTCGCCTGGGAACCGGTGTGGGACGCGGCCACCTCGGTGGACGAGGGCGGCTGGACGGCCGAAATGCGCATCCCCTTCAGCCAGCTGCGCTTCTCGACCGCCGAGCAGCTCACCTGGGGTCTGCAGTTCGAGCGCATCATCGACAGGACCCAGGAGCTGGACCTCTTCTCCTTCACCCCGAAGTCGAGTCCGGGCGGCGTCCCGACCTTCGGCACGCTGACTGGGCTCAGTGGCGTGCGCCCGGGGAAGCCGCTGGAGCTGATCCCCTATGTGCTCACCCAGGGTCAGTTCGCGGAAACCGGGTCCAATCCCTTTCGGGACGACCGCGAGTTCAAGGCGAACGCCGGGCTGGACGCGCGCTACCGCATCACGTCGAACCTGACGCTCTCAGCCAGTATCAACCCGGACTTCGGGCAAGTGGAGGTCGACCCGGCCATCATCAACCTCACCGCCTTCGAGACCCGTCTCGAGGAGAAGCGCCCCTTTTTCGTGGAGGGCGCGAACAACTTCCGGTTCGCCGGGACCGCCATGGGCCCGGGCGCGCTCACTTCGCTGCTCTACACGCGGCGCATCGGCCGGAGGCCGCAGCTGAGTCTCAGCGGCTCCGTGACTGAGGCGCCGGGCAATGCCGGGATCCTGGGCGCGGCGAAGATCACCGGCCGCACGGCGGGCGGCTGGTCGCTCGGCGCGCTCGAGGCGATGACGGGTGCGGAGCGCGGCCTCTTCCTGGATGCCACCGGCACCCGCGCGGAGGCGCTTGTCGAGCCGCGCACCAACTACACCGTGGGCCGCGTCAACCGTGAGCTGCGCGGTGGGCAGACGACGATCGGCGGGATGTTCACCGCGCTGAACCGGGACGTCTCGGACGTGCGCGCTGCGAGCGTGCTGCACGACGCGGCGTACACCGCCGGCATCGACTTCAACCACGAGATCCTGAACCGCGTCTACAGCATCACCGGATTCCTGGCCGGCACGCACGTGCGGGGGACGCCGGCCGCGATCACGCGGACGCAGCGGCTCGCCGCGCACTACTACCAGCGCCCGGACGCGGGCCACGTCGACGTCGACACGACCGCGACCTCGCTGGGCGGGGTCGCCGGGCAGATCGACGTCCGCAAGCAGTCCGGCCTGCACTGGTTCGGCAACCTGACGGCCTCACTCTCGACGCCCGGGTACGACATCAACGACATGGGCTTCATGCAGCGCGCTGACCGCATGGGCGTGAACGGCCGCGTGAGCTACAGCGAGCGGCGGCCCGGTTCCATCTTCCGGAGCTACAACATCTCCCTCATCCCGCAGCTGGCGGCGAATCTGGACGGCGACGTGATCGAGAAGGGCGTGCGCACCTTTGTCATGGCGCAGCACGTGAATTACTGGCGAGCGAACGTCTCTGGCAACTACAACTTCGAGCGGCTGGACGACCGCTTTACCCGCGGCGGGCCGCTGGCGCTGCGCCCGGCGGGGTGGGGCGTGGAGCTTGGGATCGACTCGGACCCGCGCAAGTCGGTCACGGCGGGCGCGGAGCTCGGGTTGACGCGCGACGACGCCGGCAGCGAGACGCGCAACTTCGGCGTCAACCTGGACATCCGCACGTCGCCGCAGTGGAACCTGTCGGTGGGGCCGAACCTCTCCCTGATCGAGCAGGACGCGCAGTATGTGACCTCGGTGGCAGACGCGACGGCGAGCTCCACGTTCGGACGCCGCTATATCTTCGCTGCGCTGCAGCAGACGGAACTGAGCATTGTTACCCGCGTGAACTACACCTTCACAAAGGACCTGACACTCGAGGTGTACGTCCAGCCTTTCGTCTCGAACGGGAAGTACACGAACCTGAAGTCACTCGCCGCACCCGCGACGTACTCCTTCACCCCGTACAGCAGCGCGCTCACGAGCCGGGACTTCACCACGCGCTCACTCCGTGGCAACTCGGTGCTCCGCTGGGAGTATCGTCCGGGGAGCACGTTCTTCCTGGTGTGGCAGCAGGAGCGACTGAATCCCGCCTTGCTGACGGACTTCGCGGTGAACGACGCGTTGCGGACCCTCTTCGATGCGAGCGCGAGCAACACGCTGGTGCTGAAATGGACGTATTATCTGAATCCATGAAGAAAGGAAGGGTTGTACGGGCCAGGACTCGCATGCGTTTTCGTACGTGCAAATAGGCTCGAACGACAGATCAATACCGACGGTTCGGCAGCTGACCCGAATCGATTCGTGTGAGGCACGGTCGTGACGCTTCGACGGGAGAGGGTCAGTCCATCAAACGCCGAGCTGCGTTCCTGTTCCGCTGCGCCATCCAGTCGCTGACAAGGCAGATCGACTGTGCAGGCACCGCCCGGAAAACCAGACAGCTGGTCAACGCGGTGAAGCACGCAACGAATGGGCGTTCGACTGCGAACAGTGCTGACAGGACCAGGAAGCTGACGAGCGACGTCAGATGCGATGCCAGAAGGCTCGGCGGACTGCGACGCAGCCGAGTAAGCATCCAGCGACAGACTCGCTGCCAGACGGCCAGGATAAACACCACCAATTAGTATACTGGTGAGGAGCTTGATGTTCATGGCGTTCGATGCCTGCCCGGAATGTTCACGGACAGTACAGCGGGAGGACGCGAGTGGCGGTCCGCCAGGTTTCAACGTTACCGTGCCACTGAACTCGGCGGCGGCGGAGGATCGGTCTGTCCATCGTACGTTGTTGATGTGATGGGAAAAACTCCAAGGTGAAGTCTCCCCCCGGATTCTGCAACTTGACGTCGGCAACTGCGCAACTGCGCTCGTGCCCCATCGAATGGCACACGCTTCGCGGCCGTACTTCGCCGCATTGCGCTGCTTCAACCCTGACTCGGGCATCATGCCGTCCGAATCGTCGCATCCTGCCGGACCCGCGCGCCACGAGGACGAGTGGCTCTGGGGCTGGGACCCCACGCCAGGCATCGTGTCGGTGTGGGCGGAAGCGAACGGACGCGCCACGGTCTGGCGGCGGATTCCCGCCACAGGCGCACTGGTTCGTGAGGACGCCCGCTTCCGGCCCTGGATACTGCTTCCGCGACTTGACGACCTGCTGCATCTGGGCACGCGGCTACAACCCGACGTCGCGCACGACGCCGACGTCTCCTACCGTGAGCTGAGCGGTCCAGGCACCCTTCGATTCCTCGTATCGGCACCCCACGCGCACACGCTCTCCGTAGCCGTGCTCGAGGGCGCTTCGCGTCGATTGGGAGGGCAGGTGTCGCACCTGCGCGATCTCGGTGCCGGAGAAATCCTGCTGCTGTCGCCCGAGGAGCAGTACCTCGTTGCGACAGGGCGCACCTACTTCCGTGGTCTCACCTACGACAACCTCAACCGCCTGCAGTTCGACCTCGAGACGACAGGGCTGGATCCGCGCACCGACAGGATGTTCATGGTGGCCGTTCGCGAAGCCACTGGTCAGTCACGCGTGCTGGAGGTCACGGCGGATGGCGATGCGGCGGAGGCGGACCTCATCCGGCGACTCCTCGCCGTGATCGCCGAAGCGGATCCGGACGTGATCGAGAATCACAACCTTCACGGATTCGACCTCCCATTTCTCGACAGACGCGCGCGCACACTTGGCGTGCCGCTCACGCTGGGGCGCCATGGCATGCCGGGCCTCCGACAGCGTGCGGCGCGCCGCGGCGCCGTGAGCGACTGGGATGCGGAGCGCCGGGTGCGATTCGTGGCGCCTGGTCGCGAGTTGATCGACACGCTGGACGCCGTGCGTCGCTACGATTTCTCCTCCCGCGACTTGCCCGGCCATGGACTCAAGGTCGTGGCCAGATACTTCGGCATTTCCGGGCCCGATCGCGAGTTGATTCGCGGGGACCAGATCCACACGGTGTTCCGCACCGATCCCGCGCGCGTTCGACGGTACGCCACCGCAGACGTGGACGAGGTGGCGGCGCTATCTCGCCTGCTCGGTGGCGCAGCGTTCGCGCTGGCTCGCATGGCGCCGCGTCGCTACGAACGGCTGGCCGATGCGGGCGCCGCCACGGGGGTGATCGACCCGTTGCTCGTGCGCGCATACCTGCGGGCTGGCGTGGCATTGCCCGCGCACGAGGAGGGTGATGGCACCGTGCACAGTGGCGCCGCGCTCCACCTGTTCGCGACGGGCGTGGCGCATCGCGTGGTGAAGGCCGACGTGGCCAGCCTGTATCCATCGCTCATGCGCGCCTACCGCATCGGTCCGGCGCGCGACAGTCTCGGCGCGCTGCTCGCCATCGTGGACCGGCTCGTGGAGCAGCGACTGGACGCAAAGGCCCGGGCGCGCGCCGCACCAGCCGCCTCCGCGGAGCGCCATGCGCACGAGGCGATGTCGGCGGCGATGAAGATTGTCGTGAACACGGCGTACGGATATCTCGCCGCTGGCGGCAGCCTCACACGATTCGCGGACGTGCATGCCGCCAACGAAGTGACACGGCGCGGCAGGGAAACGCTCGGGCTCATGTGCCGCGAACTCGCCGCGCGTGGCGTCACGCTGCTGGAAGCGGATACCGACGGCGTTTATTTCGCCGTGCCAGGCGACTGGAGCGAGTCTGACGAGCGCCGGGTGGTGGCTGAGGTTGGCGCACTGTTACCGCCGCTCGTGCAGCTGGAGTTCGACGGACGATACGCCGCCATGCTGTCGCATGAGCCAAAGAACTACGCATTGTTGGCGTACGACGGAACCCTCGTGCTGCGTGGGGTGGCATTCCGGTCGAGCAGGGCAGAGCCCTATGGTGAGGCATTCCTGCGACGCTCGATTGCGTGCCTCCTCGTGGACGATATCGAGGGCGTCCGCGCGGCGTACCTCGACACGCTGCGCGCCCTTCACCGCCGCGACCTGCCGACGCACGATGTGTCGTCGCGCGTGCGGCTCACGAGGACGCCCGAGGAATACGAGGGGAGCCGTGCGAATCGGCGGGAACTCCCATACGAGGCGATGTTGGCGAGCGGGCGCACAGCCTGGCGCGTGGGAGACCGCGTGCGTGTGTACCGCACGCGCACGGGCTCCGCGGTGGCGCAGGAGCGCGGCGGTGGTGTTGAACAGTCCGACGCCCGCGACTACGATGTAGCGCACTACGCGCGGCTGCTGCGCGATACCTTCGCGACACGGCTCACGCGAGCCTTCACCCCCGGCGACTTCGCTGTCGTCTTCGCGGATCCGGACCAGTTGTCGCTGTTCGATCTACCGCTGTCGGCCATTCGATCCGTGCTCACCACACTGCGCAAGCCAGAGGACTAGATGCCGCGGTCGCTCATTCGTCGCTCCATGCTGCTGCTCGCCATTGTCGCCGTCGCGGCGTCGGTGGATGCGTGTCGGGACAAGCCGGCGCACGTTCGCACGGCGCCTGTCGGACCGGCGCCCGATTCCTTCCGCGTGGCGTTCAAGACCACGCGCGGCCGCTTCGTGGTGCAGGTGTGGCGCGGCTGGGCACCGAAGGGAGCGGATCGCTTTCACGACCTCGTCGCCGAAGGCTTCTTCGATGGCAACGCCTTCTTTCGCGTCGTGCCGGAGTTCATCGCGCAGTTTGGCGCCAACGACGACAGGAAGGTCAATGAGCAGTGGGATGCAAAGCCCATCACCGACGACCCGGTCACCCAGAGCAACGTGCACGGCACACTCGTGTTCGCGGCCGCCGGACCCAATTCGCGTGCGCACCAACTGTTCGTGAACCTGGCCGACAACAAGTCCCTCGACAAGCAGGGGTTCGCGCCCATCGGGCGCGTGGTGGAAGGGCAGGCCGTTGCCGATGCGATCTATTCGGGCTACGGCGAGTCGCCGAGCTATCACATGCTGGCTACGCTCGGAAACTCGTACCTTCGACGGATGTTTCCCAAGCTCGACTACATCACGACGGCGCAGGTCATTCCATAGGTCGACCGTGCCGCCGCCCGCCGCCCCCACCACCTCGACAGGTCGGTTTCGTCGCGTCGCACACAATCTCAGGCAGGGATTGTCGCTCGCGTGAACGGCATCGCCGCGCGAGCTGGTACGGTACTCGGTGCTCGGCGTCCTCAGTTCCACCATGCCGCCGATTGCTGTCTATCTCGGCGCGGCGCTCGTCAACCGTATTGCCGACGCGCGCCTGCACGCTATCGGGCTGCGCGACATGGTGCCCGTGCTCACGGGGCTGTGGCTGGCGACGTCGGTCCAGCGCGCCATCAGCGCCTACATGGGCTACGGTCGCAACCTGTTCGTGCGACGCGTGCAGCTCGAGGCCGAGCGGCGGTTGCTCGCCAAGGCGGCAATGCTGGACGTGGGCCATTTCGACAACTCCGACTGGCACGACAGGCTCGCTCGCGCGAAGCGCGACGTATCGTGGCGGCCCGGCGACCTCACGTGGTCCGTGCTTGGCCTGTCGGGCAACATCGTGACCATCGTGCTCATGGCGTCGCTGCTCGCGAGCCTGCACTACGTGCTCGTGTTGCTGGCCCTGGCGGCGTCGGCCCTGTCGCTCGCGCTGGAGCGTACCGTCACGCGGCGCATGTACGAATTCTTTCATAAGAGAACGCGGGAGGAACGCGAGCGGGAATATATGGGCGACCTGCTCGTGCAGCCGCGCACCACGAAGGAGGTGCGCCTATGTGCTTGCAGATTACCTGCTCGAGCGGCAACGCCTGGTGTCGGAGGATCTGTTCCAACGGCGCGCGCAGATGTTCCGCTCCGGCACGCGCATCTCGCTGTGGACGGGACTGGTGAGCGGCACCACGCTCGCGCTCGCGCTGGCGTATGTGTTCGTGGCGGTGAAGGGGGCTGCGGGCGATATCAGCCCTGGCGGCGTGGTGCTGGTGATCGGCGCCTTCTCGGCCGTGGCGGGCACGTTGAGTCAGGTGTCGAGCACGTTCGTCGCCGTTGATCAGCACACAACCTTCCTTGATGACTACTTCTCGTTCCTGGCCATCGAGCCGTTGGTGCCAACGCCGGCGCATCCCCGGGAGTTGCCGGCCTCTCTTGCGCAGGGAATCGAGTTCGACGACGTGGCGTTCGCGTATCCCGGCGGCACCGGCGTCGCCCGTGGAGGGGCTGAATCTGCACATACGGGGCGGCGAGCTGCTCGCGCTCGTCGGGGAGAATGGCGCGGGGAAGAGCACACTCGTGAAGCTGCTACTGCGCTTCTACGACCCGGATAGTGGCACGCTTCTGGTCGGTGGCGTGGACCTGCGCGAGGTCGATCCCCTGGCGCTCCGCGGCCGCATCGGCGTGCTGTTCCAGGACTACGCGAGCTACGAGCTGTCGGTGCGGGAGAACGTCGCGATGGGCCGGCCTGAACTGGCGGTCGATGACGCCCGTGTGCTGGAGGCGCTCCGCAACGCGCGCAGCGAGTGGCTCGTGGAGAAGATGCCCAATGGCCTCGATGCCAAGGTGGGCCGCCTGTTCGAGGGGGG
>JAYVNZ010000258.1:0-6317 GCA_043758185.1 Gemmatimonadaceae bacterium
GACTACGCGCGCGTGCTCGACACCGACGCGGCGGAATACGAGCGCCTGCTCGATGCCCTCACCATCAACGTCACGAAGCTGTTCCGCAACTGGGAGACGTACGCGGTGATCGCGGACCGCGTGGTCCCCGCGCTGTGGTCGTCGGAGAACGCGCGACTCAAGGTGTGGAGTGCTGGCTGCTCCTCGGGCGAGGAACCGTATTCGCTGGCCGCGCTCTTTCACCGTCACGCCGAGACGGTGGGGCAGCTGGACGATCTTGCGCATCGCGTGAATGTGCTGGGCAGCGACATCGACGTACGCTGCCTGGCGGCGGCGGAACGCGGCACGTTCGAGGAAGGGGATTTTGCCGACACCCCGCTGGCGCTCCGGCAGCGCTACTTTGCGCCGGCTGCGCCCTTCACCATCGTACCTGAGGTGCGCCGGCTCGTTCGGTTCGAGCGGCGCGACCTCCTGGCCGAAGCGCCCCCGCCCGGCCCGCATCACCTGATCGTGTGCCGAAACGTGCTGATCTACTTCGACCGCGAGACCCAGGAGCGCCTGTTCCAGAAGTTTCACTCGGCGCTCGCACCAGACGGGTTCCTCGTGCTGGGCAAGGTGGAGACCCTGCTGGGCGAGGCGCGGACCCGTTTCGCGGCGGTAGAGGGGCGCGAACGCGTTTTTCGCCCATTATGACACTCGCCGTCGTGGACGTGCGCGTGAAGGTCGCAGACTATGCCGTGCGCCGCTCCGGCCATGTCATTGTCACCATCGGCCTGGGGTCGTGCGTCGCCATCGCGCTGTACGACCGCGAGGCGCAGGTGGGTGGACTTGCGCACATCCTGCTGCCCAACAAGTCCATGTCGCGCGAAACGAGCAACCCGGCCAAGTTTCCGGAGACCATCGTTCCCCTCATGCTCGACGAGATGCGGCAATTGGGCTCCGCACCGGATGCGCGCATCAGCGCGAAGATCGTTGGCGGGGCCAGCATGTTCGGGCAGCTGGTGAGTGGCACGGGCATCAACGTGGGGGAACGGAACGTCGCGGCCACGCGCGACGTGCTGGCCTCCGCGAACATTCCGCTGCTCGCGGAAGACACGGGGCTCGACTACGGGCGCAGCGTGTATTTCCACCTGGATGACGGCCGCGTGGAAGTGCGTTCGCTGAAGAAGGGCGACCGTGTCCTCTAGCGGGCCGTCGAGCGTGTTGGTGGTGGACGATAGTGCGTTCATGCGCCGCCTCATCAGCCAGATCGTCGATGCCTCGCCGGACTTTCACGTGGTGGGCACTGCCCGGAATGGGAGGGACGCCCTGCGCCAGATTCATGCGCTGAGTCCGGACATCGTGACGCTCGACGTGGAGATGCCGGAGCTGGATGGGCTCCAGACGCTGGGCTACATCATGAGCGAGACGCCGCGCGCCGTGGTGATGCTGAGTGCCGCGGGCACTCCCGGCAGCATGGACCTCACGCTGCGGTGCCTTGAACTCGGCGCTGTGGATTTCGTGCGCAAGCCGTCGGGCGCCATCAGCCTGGACCTCGCTTCCATCGGCGCGACGCTGCTTGCTGCTTTGGACGCAGCACGGCAGGTGAACCTTGGCGGGGTTCCGCTGCTCGCGAGACCGCGCGTGGGGGTGGTGACGCCGCGGCGCGCGCCGGCTCGTGCCGCAGCGGCCGTGGCGATCGCTGCGTCAACCGGCGGCCCGCGCGCGCTCGCCGACGTCATTCCCAACCTGCCCAACGACCTCGATGCAGCGGTGTTCGTGGTGCAACACATGCCCCCCGGCTTCACGAAGAGCCTCGCCGCGCGGCTGGATTCCATGAGCCACCTGCGCGTGACGGAAGCGCAGGAAGGTGAGGCCATCGCGACCAACCACGTCTACCTGGCACCCGGTGGCCGGCACATGCGCGTGGCGCAGGCACCGGGCGGGCCGCGCATCCTTGTCCTTGACGATGGGCCCACCATCTGGGGCGTGAAGCCCGCGGCGGACCCGTTGTTCGAGTCGGTGGCGGCGCACTTCGGGAGCCGGGCGGTGGGGGTCGTGCTCACCGGGATGGGGCGGGATGGCGCGGACGGCCTGCACAGCATTCGCGCGGCGGGTGGCGCCGGCATCGTGCAGGACAAGGGTACGTCCACCATCTACGGCATGCCGCAGGCAGCGCTGGCACGGGCCGGTGCAGACCGGGTGGTCCCGCTCTCGCAGGTGGCCGCGGCCGTGGTGCAGGAGCTCGAGGCCCACCGCTCGGTGCGTGCATGATCGAGGCGCACTGGCAGCTGTCTCGGCGCGCATTCGCCAATACGCCGGACCCGGAATTCGTCTACCGCTCAGGCGCGTTCGCAGAGGGCTTTGCCCGGCTCGTGTACGATGCCACCGAGCTGCGTGGCGGACTGTCGCTGATCACCGGCGAGATTGGATGCGGCAAGACGATGCTCGCGCAGTCGCTGGCCGACGGACTCACCGATTCGCCGTGCGACGTGATCGCGATGCCGTACCCCAAGGTGACGCCCACACAGATGCTCGCGGTGGTTGCGCGCGGGATCGGGATCGAAACACCGCCGCGCGGCAAGCTGGACGTGATCATGGCCATTGGAGCGCGGCTCGCCGCGCTGCACGCCGAGGGACGCCGGCCGGTGCTGCTGGTGGACGAGGCGCAGCTTGCAAGCCCGTCGCTACTGGAGGAAATCCGCCTGCTGACCAACCACGAGGACCGGCAGGAGAAGCACATTCACGTGGTGTTGCTCGGCCAGCCGGAACTGCGCGATCGCGTGCGCAAGCGTCCGCAGATCGACCAGCGCGTGAGCCTGCGCTTCCATGTGGAGCCCATGGAGGCGGACGACGTCCGTGGATACGTGAATCACCGGCTGCGTGTCGCGGGACGCGCCACCGAGGGGGTGTTCTCGGACGGTGCGCTCGACGTGCTTGCCGCGCGCAGTGAAGGGATACCGCGCCGCGTGAACACACTGGCCACCCAGGCGCTGTTCGTGGGCGCCATGCGCCGGATCACGCAGGTGGACGCCGAGTTGATGACGGACGTGGCGGACGACCAGGAATGACGAAGAAGCGCTTGCGGTACAGCGAGCTCGCCGCGGCTGCGCCCGCACCGGAAATTCCCCCGGCGCCGGCCATCGCCGGGGTGGAAGCACCGGTTGTCGCTGCGCCCGCACCCCTCACCACGGAGCCCATCACCGCTGCCGAGGTGCTTCCCGAGCCGCGCAAGCGCCGCAACTCGACGCCAGTGCAGCTTGCGCGTGCACTCGCAGCGGCGCAGGTGGCCGAGCGCAGCGCGACTGGAGCGCCGGTCGTTGCGGCCGTTCCCGCGATCGTGGTGGCGGCAGGCGCACCGCATCGCTCGTTGCGCGACCGCGCCCGCGCGCGCGAGGGCATCGTGGAACTGCTCATGTTTCGCATTGGGGGCGAGCGATTCGGCGTGGAGCTGGCCGTCGTGGACGAGGTGATCGACCTGCCGGTGATTCACCACATACCCGAGATGCCGCCAGCCATGCTGGGTGTGGTGACCGTGCGCGGTTCGCTCACGCCGGTGTATTCTCCACATGACGCGCTCGGACTCCCCCTCTCGCTGCGCGATGCGGTGCTCATCTTTCGGCGCAAGGGGGTGCGGGTGGGCATCCTCATCGATGACGTGGACGACGCCGCCACCGTCGACCTGGGAGAGCTCCGCGAAACGCCGGGCGCGGAGCAGGCGGACAGCGTGGTGCTTGGCGTGCTGCGCCATGCGGGCGCCATCGTCGGTCTCGTCGAGGCCGACGCCCTCATCGCCGCCTGCCAGATCGCGGCACTGCTGGAGATCGCATGAGTACCCTGTCGGACAAGCTGGTCACCTTCCGGTTGGGCGACGATCACTTCGCCGCGGACGTGCATGCCGTGGAGCGCGTGCTGCGCTACTCCGTGCCCACCTCGGTACCCGACATGCCCGAGTACATCGAGGGCGTAATGGACTACCTGGGCCGGGTTGTACCGCTGGTGAACCTCCGGCGCCGGTTCGAACTCGCCGTGATGCCGGCCGGTCCCGAGACCCGCACGCTCATCCTCAACGTGAGCGGGGAGTGGATCGGCGTGGTGGTGGACGCGGTGACCGAGGTGGCGCCGTTCGACCCGGCCAAGGTGGCGCCACCGCCCAGGCTGTTCCGCGGTCTCGCGGCCGAGTACCTCAAGGGCATCGTTCGGCACGGAGAACGTCTCGTGATCTACCTCGATGTGGAGCAGCTCCTCTCCACCACCGAACGGATCGCGCTTCAACGCTCCGGCACGGAGGCATTGGCCAATGGCTGAGTTGCTCGATGAACACCGCGCGCGCATGACGGCGCTGACCGCGCGGCTCGACTCGCCCTCGGCAATGACGGAGCGCGATGCCATCCGGGGCGACCTGATTGCGTTCGGCAAGGCGCTCGAGCGCGACCTCGCGGAACTCACCGCGATGAAGGACGAGGCGAAGACGCTGGTGGAGCGGTGGAAGGCGCTCCAATCATCCGCCGCGCCGGCCTTCAGCGCGGACCGGCCCGTTGTGGCAGACCATATCGGTGCGTCCACCTTCATCGAGAAAGGGTGGAGCCGCATCTCGCTCGGCGACTACGTGGGCGCGGAGGAGAGCCTGACCAAGGCGCTCACGCTGGTGCCGAACGACCCGCAGGCCGAGTCGCTGCTGGGCTGGGCGCAGATGCTCCAGGAGAAGTACGACGAGGCGCTGATGCAGTTCCAGAAGGTGCTCATGCGCGAGCCGGCGAACGCGCTCGCGCGCATCAACGTGGGCTACATCTGCCTGAAGAAGCGCATCTTCGGCGAGGCCATCGAACACCTGTCGCGGGCCATCCGGCTCGACAGTGATCGCAAGGCCACGCTGTACGCGCATTTCTACCTGGGGCTCGTGTACCTGGAGCGCGACATGTTCGAGGACGCGCAGACCTTCTTCCAGAAGACGCTCGTCCTTGGCCCCAACCTCATCGAGGCGTACTACGAGCTGGGGCGCGCATACTGGTTCAACGGCCAGCGCGACGAAGCCATGCAGGCGTGGAGCGACGGATTCGCGGCAAACAAGTTCAATCCCTGGGGAAAGAAGTGCGCCGCGGTGTTGAAGTCCGTGCAGGAAGGCGGCGAGCCGTAGCGCGCCCCGTGCGCGTGCCGGGCGTGGTGCGGCGCCTCGTCGTGCTGGCGGTCATGGCGCTCGCCGTCGCGGCGCGGGCCGCAGTTGCGCAGGATGATGCCCCGCGTCGGCTGGACAGCGGGCGCTTCACGGTGGTCTACTATCCGGCAGACGACGTGCTTGCCCATGCGCTGGTGCGTGCGGCCGCCGCCAACGACAGCTTTCCCTGGCTCCCGCGTCCGCTGCAGCGCGTGCTGATTGCCCTGGCACCCAACGCTGCCCAGTTTCGCTCGTGGGTGGGTCCGGGTGCACCGGAGTGGGGCGCGGCCATCGCCTTTCCCGACTCGCGCCGCGTGGTGATGCAGGGTCGCTCGGCGGCGAGTGACGCGGGGGATCCCGTGGAGGTGCTGCGTCACGAACTGGCACACCTGGCCCTGCATGAACGGCTGGGCAACCGGCCGCCGCGCTGGTTCGACGAGGGCTACGCCAGCGTGGCGGCGCGCGAGTGGCGCCGCGAGGATGTCCTTGCCGCAAACGTTGCCCTGGCGCTCAAGGGCACGCCATCGCTCGACGAACTCGACGACGGGTTCCGCGGCGGTTCCGTGGCGGCCCAGTCGGCGTATGCGCTCAGCTATCGCGCCGTGACGGAACTGGCGTCACTGGACCCGGATCGCGGCCTCTCGCTGTTCTTCCAGTACTGGGCCGATGGCGGCTCGCTCGACCGCGCGATGCGGCAGGCGTTCGCGCTCACGTTGAACGGGTTCGAGAAGGAATTCCAGCGACGCACGAGTCACCGCTACGGCGGGCTGGCGCTGTTCGCGGACCTGTCCATCGCGATGCTGGTACTCACTGCGCTGCTGCTGCCCTTCCTGTTTGCGCGGCGTGCGCGCGACCGTCGGCGGTTGCGTGCGATGGTGGCTGCGGATGAGGCGGCGGAGCGCGCGGAGCAGCGCAGCGCCATTGCGCTGCTGCTGGGCGGGACGGAATCGGGCGATGCGCCGCCGCGGGATGGAGTCGATGGACCGTGAGGGGCAGGCAGTGCACGGGATTTGGTCCGGTTAAAAGACGATTAATCCTCCCCGGCTTCGCTTGACACCCCCCTCCGGCCGGCCTACACTCCAGCCCTATGGCACAAACGGATACAACGGCGCAGGCGCACCCATGGCTCTGGTGGGGGATCGCGGCCGCCACGATTCTGCTCGGATATGCAGATCTGGCGCGTGGCGGGACCACGGTTGCACCG
>JAYVNZ010000259.1:0-7153 GCA_043758185.1 Gemmatimonadaceae bacterium
ACCCGCTGGGCCCTGCTGTTCCTGTGTAGCGCGTTGCACGGTGCTGCTGCGTTCGCGCAGGCCCCGTCGGCGACGGTCAGGGGACAGGTCACCGACTCCGCCACGAGGACGCCCCTCGCGGGCGCCGAGGTGTACATCGCGGCGCAGGGCGCCACGGCCGCCATTCGCGGTGCGCGAACCAACGCGAGCGGCCAGTATAGCCTGGCTGCCGTTCCGGCCGGCGCGGTCATCGTGAGGGTGCGCATGGTTGGGTACGCGCCCGGCGAGCGGCGCGTGACGGTGGGCAGTGGGGAGGCAGCGACAGTCGACTTTCCGCTGTCGCAGCGTCTCACGCAGCTGGACCAGGTCGTCGTTACCGGGACGGGTGGCGAGACGCAGCGTCGCGCCGTCGGCAACGTGATCGAGTCGATCAACGCCGCGGAGGTGCTCAAGATCGCACCGGCGCGAAGCGTCGAGCAGCTGATCGGTGCACGCACCCCCGGCGTGATCGTGCTGCCCGCCACGGGCCAGGTGGGCACCGGTGCGCAGGTGCGCGTGCGCGGCGTGAGCAGCCTGTCGCTCAGCAACGACCCCATCATCTACATCGACGGCGTCCGAATGGATGCCTCCACGGCCCGCGGGCCCACGCAACGTGGCGGTGCAGGCGCGAGTCGCCTGAACGACGTGGATCCCGAGGACATCGAGAGCATCGAGGTCATCAAGGGACCCGCCGCCTCCACGCTCTATGGCACGGAGGCGTCCAACGGCGTCATCCAGATCATCACCAAGCGCGGCAAGTCGGGCAAGTCGCGGTTCGACCTCACAACGCGGCAGGGCACCAACTGGCTCGCCAATCCGGCGGGCCGTGCCGGCACGCTCTACGGCAAGGTGGCTGCGACAGGGGAAGTCATCAACTTCAACCTCTACCAGCACGAGATCGAAGCCGGACGCGGTCCCATCTTCTCGAATGGCAGGACCCAGGGCTATACCACCAGCATCACCGGCGGCACCGACGCCAACCGCTATTACCTCACCACGTCGTACGACAACGACGTGGGTGTCGTGAACTGGAACTGGGACAAGAAATTCACCGCCCGCGCCAACGTGGACGTGCTGGCCAGCGACAAGGTGCAGCTGCAGGGCAGCATCGGGCACATTCGCGATCGTGTCCGCCTCGCGCAATCCGCCATCGACATCGATCCCTTCAGCAACCTCGTGTGGGGCACGCCACTCACGATGAATGCGGGACAACGTGGTTTCGGCTTCTCGCCCCCCGAGGAGTGGTCCACGGTGGAGGGCCACGCCGACAACGATCGCACCACGCTGAGCCTTACCGGCAACTACAACCCCAGGGAATGGTTCACGCACCGGCTGGTAACGGGCCTTGATGTGTCATCGGAGAACAACTGGACGCTGTATCCGCGCCAGCCGCTCGGCAACCTTGATTTCCTGGGCAACAACGGGCTTGGCACCAAGTCGGTCGCACGCGCCGCACGCACCTTCATCACGCTCGATTACGCAGGTGCGCTGAAGTACGGATGGCGCGAATCGCTGCGGTTCACGAGCTCTCTCGGCCTCCAGACCTATCGCTCGGAGCTCAGCACCATCAGCGCGACAGGCTCCACGTTTCCCGCCACGCCGATCACCACCGTGACCGGCGGCTCCACGCGCAGCGGCACGGAGGACTACGTCGCGAACGCGACGGTGGGCATCTATGGGCAGCAGCAGGTCGCGTGGAACAACCGGAGGTTCGTCACGGCAGCCCTGCGCGGCGACGACAACAGCGCGTTCGGCAAGAGCTTCTCGGCCGCCTACTATCCCAAGCTGAGCGGCTCCTGGGTCATCAGCGAAGAGCCGTGGTTCCACATGCCGGTGATCGGCGAACTGCGACTGCGCGGCGCACTCGGTGCCGCGGGCACCCAGCCCGGCACCTTCGATGCCGCGCGGTTGTATGACCCCACAGTGGGCTACCAGAACAATCCCGGCCTGGTTCCGGGATCGTACGGCAATCCGCAGCTCAAGCCGGAACGCAGCCGCGAGCTGGAAGTGGGCTTCGAGACCACACTGCTCCAGAACAGGGCAGACCTGTCGTACACGCACTACACGCGCAAGATCACGGATGCCATCGTCAATTCGCCCATTGCACCGTCGGTCGGCTTTCCCGGATCGCAGGTCATCAACATCGGGCAGGTGACTGGCTGGGGTGACGAGCTGGCACTCAACGTCCGGTTGCTCCGGCGTCGTCGCGTGTCGTGGGAAATTGGCACGCAGCTCGCCAGCAATGGTAACCGCATCGAGGACATGGGTGGCACCACGTTCCTCACCGTGGGCGGCGGCGGTCAGGCGCAGAATCGCGTCGGCTTCGGCATCGGCGATTTCTTCCTCTACAAGGTTCGCTCCGCGAAGCTCAGCGCCACCGGTGCTGTGGTGGAATCCATCTGCGACGGCGGTACCGGCAAGGCCGGCCTTGAGATGGGCGGTGCAGACGTGCCCTGCCCAGGCGCACCACGGGTGATGTGGGGTCATTCGCAGCCCACGTGGCAGGCCGGCCTGAATACCACGGTCACGCTCTTCGATCGCCTCAGGCTGTATGGGCGCGTGGACGGCAACGGCGGACACCTCCAGTCAAACACCGAGATCCGCGCGCTTCACAACCAGGGCTCAACCGAAGCCGTCATCCTGCGCAACGATCCCTTCCTCCAGGTCTATCGCGCGATCGAGGCAGATGCCGTGGGCACGTACAAGGCGGGCTTCATGCGGCTGCGCGAGCTTTCCGCCACCTACACCATCACCCCGAACCTCCTCCAGAAGCTCGGCGCATCCGCCGCGAGCCTCAGCGTGGCTGGCCGCAACCTCTCCATGCTCTGGACAGCGCAGCATGGATGGAACACGAGTCGCGACGGCGAGATCTACGTGGACGTCGCGCACCAGCATGTGTGGGATCCCGAAATCAGGGCTGTGGGACAACTGTCCAACGGCTACCAGACCATTCTCCCGCCCACGGCGAGCTTCACGACCACGCTCCGCCTCACTTTCTGACCGACGGACTTCCCAATGACATCATATAGAATCGGTCGCGCGCGGATCACGAGCCGGCTGCGAGTCATCCCGGTGGCCCTGTACGCGGTCGCGATCATGCTCCTCTCGGCGTGCAATAGTCTCCTCACCGTGGACAATCCCGGCCGAGTGACAGCGGATGCCCTCAACGACGCCTCGATCGCGCCCGTGCTCGAGGCGGCGGCCATTCAGCAGGCGCAGTGCGGCATCGCGCAGTACGCCGCCACGGCCGGGATGCTCTCCGGCGAATTCATCTCGGCCAATGGGTTCGTTGACAATCACATCTGGGAATGGCGCGGCGTCGTGGAGATCAAGGCTGCGCCCGGCAGCTGCCCCGCCTCCCGGGCAACGACGTCGCTGGGTTTCTACACGCCGCTGCAGCAGGCACGGTTCCAGCTGGACGACGCGGCGCAGCGCTTCGCGACGTTCACCGACGCGCAGGTTCCCAACCGCCAGAGGTACCTGGCCGAAATGGCCGCCTACGCGGGCTATGCGTATACCCTGCTCGCGGAAGGCCTGTGCGAGATGGCGATCGACAACGGGCCCAGCATGACGCGCGCACAAGTGCTCGCGATTGCGGAGACTCGCTTCACGTCCGCCATCACCCTCGCCACGGCAATCAATGATGCCAGCCTGAAGAACATGGCGATTGTCGGACGCGCCCGTGTGCGCCTCGACCTCGGTAATCTTCCTGGCGCCGCGGCGGATGCCGCGCTGGTGCCGGCGGGCTTCGTGCGGACGGCGGAGTTCTCCGAGACCACGCCGGCCCGCGAGAACCGGATCTACAACCTCACCGTGCGCAACGATTACCTCTCGACGGGCCCGGACTATCGGGGCCTCACCGTGAACGGTGTCGCCGATCCGCGAGTGAAGGTGACGGACATGAAGCGCAACGGCAGCGACAACGTCACACCCATCTGGCAGCAGCAGAAATTCACCGGCAGCGGGGGGGTAGGCCTGCCCATCGCGTCGTACGTCGAGGCACAACTCATCCTTGCCGAGGCGCTGGGCGGGCAAGCCGCACTCGACGCGATCAACCGCGTGCGCGCCGTTGCCGGCGTCGCGGCATTGGCAGGTCCGCCTGCCGCGGACATGACACCCGTGGTGCTCGAGGAGCGCCGTCGCCAGCTGTTCGCGGAAGGCCAGCGCTACTCCGACATGCTGCGCAAGAACCTGCCGTTCACTCCCGTGGCCGGCACGGCCAACCGCAAGGGACAGATCATCAGCGCGCTCACCTGCGTGCCGCTGCCGGACGTGGAAACGCGCAACAACCCGAACTTCAAGTAGTCGTCCTGAGCGCAGCGAAGGACCTGCTCTTTCTGTCCTGTCGTCCTGAGCGCAGCGAAGGACCTGCTCTTTCACTGCGACCGCGCCCCGAACACCAGACGATGCTTCAGTCTGGTGTTCGGGGCGCTGGCTGCCTCGGCGACATGCCGATCCTGCCTTCCGCGGACGCGAGCAGCGCCGCGGGATCGTAGACGATGCCCGACTTCACCACGATGCGCGCATTGCGCGTATTGGTGATGCTCACGAGCGGATTGCCTCGCACAACGAGCAGGTCCGCCAGCTTCCCGGTCTCGATGGTGCCGAGCTTGTCCGACACCCCCATGGCCCGTGCGCCGTTGATCGTCGCGATCTTCAGCGCCGCCGCTGGCGGAATGCCCGACATCACCAGTGTGTGCAGCTCGCGATGCGCCGAGAAACCGGCGAGAAACTCGCCTGCGCTCGGGTTGTCGGTGCCGAGCGTCAACATGCCCCCCGCGTCGTAGAGCGCTTTCGTGGTACGGCGCATCGCGTTGTAGAGCGAGTCCCATGACGCCACTGCATGCCGCGCCGGCTTTGCGGCAACCCACGCCTGGACCTCCGGCGTGAAGAACCTGCGTTCATCGACCCAGTAGTCGAACCCGGGCTGTAGTTGCGAGAAGTACACAGGTGCGGTGATGGTGGGATCGAACATCACGTGCCGCGACACGAACAGCGCGACAATATCCTTGAACGGCTTCGATGCCGTGTCCACCATCGACCACAGCGGGTACGCTGGTCGCATGGAATCGAGCTGGTCGCCGCCGAGGATGTGCTCCACGCGGTCAATGCCCATGAGGATGGCGTCTCGCGCATTCGTGGTATTGCGGAAGCCCGACTCGAGGTGCGCCGTCACCGTGAGGCCGTGCAGGTGCGCGCGCTCGATGAGCCAGCGCAGGTGTTGCGGCGCGATGCCCTTTGCCTTGAATGCGCGCGTGCCCTTGGCTGCCCATTCGTCCACGTCGCGGTAGATATCCTCGCGCGAGGCGGCCGGATTCCACCCGCGGCGCGCCGTCCCGAAATAGGGTCCGGAATTGTAGATGCGCGGTCCAATCTGCTCGCCAGCGTCGATGCGCTTGCGCGCGGCCATCATTCCTTCCGGATCGTACTCGCCTGCGGGGAATGTGGACGTCACGCCGTTGGCCAGGAAGATCAGCGGGTTGTACGTGTACTCGTCGCTGCGCAATCCGTTGGCGCCCAGCGTCATGTTGTAATGGGCGTGCACGTCGAAGAGGCCCGGCAGCACGTAGTCGGTGTCCGCCAGGTCGATCACACGCGCACCTGCGAGCTCACCGGCGGTGATCGCCCGGTTCACCGCGACCAACCGGCCACCAACAATCAGCACGCCCTGGTTGCGCACGACGGTGTCGCTCGTGGCCGTGAACAGCCATCCACCGCGGAGCACGACCGGTTGCTGGCCGGTGGTGCGCCCGAGTGGGCCAGTGTCCGCCTGCGCTGCAAGCACGGTTGGCAAAGCGAGAATCAGGGCAACGGCCCGTATCACAAGGCGAACGACGCTGGCTGGCAACGACATGCTGATGCTCCCAGTTGCTGTGTGACCATACTGCTGCAAAAACAACCTGCGTCCGACGTCGTACTCGTACCAGTGCGCCTTGGTACCCGGTACTCCGGTCTTCTGTTGGTACTGGCTTTTCTACTCGTAGCGCAACGCCTCGATTGGATCCAGCCGCGCCGCGCGCCGCGCCGGTACCACGCCGAACACCACCCCGATCCCCACGGACACCACAACGGCAATCGCCGTCTGCAGCAGCGGTGCATCGGCCGGCACGTTCATCAGCATTGTCACCCCACGCCCCACGCCCAGCCCCACGATGATGCCGAGCAGCCCGCCAATGCCCGTGAGCGTCGCTGCCTCGATGAGGAACTGGAAGAGGATGTCGCGGCGCGTGGCGCCGAGTGCCTTGCGCACACCAATCTCGCGTGTGCGCGCCGTCACGGACACCATCATGATGGCCATGACACCAATACCTCCCACCATCAATGCCACGCTCGCCAGCACCAGCATCACCAGGAAAAAGATGTCCGTGATGGACATGAAGACCTTGAGGATCTGGTCCTGGCTGAGAAGGTCGAAGTTGTTCTTGTCCGCGGGCCGCAGCCGTCGCATCTCGCGCAGGGCGATCGTGGCCGCATCTTCAGCGTCTCCCACCGTGACGCCCGGCCTGGGCTTCACCACGATGAACAGGGCGTTCGTCTTGTCGATCCGGTACGATCGCCACGTGAATTCGAACGGAAGGATCGCGCCCACGGACTGGCCCGGCGGCGAAAAGATGTTGGCTGGATCCTGGTAGAGGCCAATGACCTGGACCGGCCGTCCGCCAATCTGCACCGTCTTGTCGAGCGGCGTCTCACGACCGAAGATCTGCCTCGCATGCCGCTCCTGCAGCACCGCCACCGCGGCGCCGGTCTTCAACTCGTGCTTCGTGAACCACCGGCCTTCCAGCAGTTCCCCGCCGATGACTTCCTGGTACCGGTCGTCCGCACCGTAGACGACCACGTCGCGCGTGCGGGAATTGCCATAGTTCACGCGCGCCTGTACCTGCGACCAGATCCCCGCGTATCCAATCTGTGGCAACTGCGCCAGCCGCTGCGCCTCGGCCGCCCGCAGGTCCGGCCTGATCCGTATGTATGCGGGCAGCCGGTCGGGGTTCACCGGAGTCGTCGACACGATCTTCATCACGTAGAACGTGGTGGGCCCCGCAATGGCGATGGTCGTGAGGATCTGGTCGCGAATCCCCTTCACGATCGTCGCCATGGTCATCACGGTGGACACGCCGATCACCACGCCGAGGAT
>JAYVNZ010000260.1:0-19793 GCA_043758185.1 Gemmatimonadaceae bacterium
CTGTTCGATCACGTCCAGCGGTTGTCGATCACGTTCTACGACCAGACGCCGGTGGGCCGGCTGGTTACGCGCGTGACGTCGGACGTGGAGTCCTTGAACGAACTGTTCACGGCGGGAGTGGTGGCCGGACTGGGCGACCTGTTCACGCTCTTCGCGATCGCCGGCATGATGGTCTACACGGACTGGCGCCTCGCGCTGGCCGCGTTCGCGGTGATTCCGTTGGTGTACCTCACGTCGCACCTGTTCCAGGCGCGGGTACGCGTGGCGTACCGCGACATTCGCGCTCGTCTTGCCCGCATCAATACCTTCCTGCAGGAGCGGATCACCGGCATGCGCGTTGTGCAGCTGTTCGGGCGCGAGGCCGACGAGACCTCGCGGTTCGCGGGGCTCAACAAGGGCCACCTCGACGCGAACCTGCGCTCCATCACCATCTACGCGCTCTACTTTCCAGCCATTGAATTCCTGACCTCCGTGGCGCTGGCTGTCCTGCTGGTGGTGGGGGCGCGACGGGTGGGCGTGGGCACGCTCACGGTGGGAACCGTGGCGGCGTTCCTCCAGCTCCTGCGACGGTTCTACCAGCCCCTCCAGGACCTGGCGGACAAGTTCAACACCCTGCAGCAGGCGATGGCTGCGTCGGAGCGCATCTTCCACCTACTCGACATGGACGCACCGCCTGCGCAGTCCCACGTGGGTGGTCCCGCGACTCGCGACGAGCTGCCACCCAACCAGCCGGTGCGCATCGCCTTCGAGGACGTCTGGTTCCATTACGGGGCGCACAGCGCGGAGCCAGCCTGGGTGCTGCGCGGCATCAGCTTCGTGGCGGCACCCGGCGAGACAATTGCGCTCGTGGGGCATACCGGTGCAGGCAAGACGACCATCGTCAACCTGCTGTTGCGCTTTTACGAGCCACAGCGGGGGCGCATTACCGCGAACGGGGTGGACATCCGCGAGCTCGCCATCGACGACTGGCGGCGGCTCATCGGCTACGTGCAGCAGGACATTTTCCTCTTTGCCGCCGACGTGCGCACGAACCTCAGGCTCGACGCGCCGCTCGACGATGCCGCCGTGATGGTGGCGGCATCGCGAGTGGGTGCCGACCGGGTCATTGCGGCACTGCCAGCGGGGCTGGACCAGGTGCTGGGGGAGCGCGGCGCATCGGTGAGTGTGGGCGAGCGGCAACTGCTCTCGTTCGCGCGTGCTGTTGCGTTCGATCCCGCGGTGCTGGTGCTGGACGAAGCCACCAGTGCGGTGGACAGCCTGGCGGAGGCAGAAATCCAGCGAGGACTCCTTGCGTTGATGGGCGGGCGCACCACCATTGCCATCGCGCACCGGCTGAGCACTATCGTGCAGGCAGACGAGATCCTGGTGCTGCACCACGGCGAGGTGCGTGAGCGCGGGACACATGGCGAGCTGCGCGCGCTGGCCGGTCTTTACGATCGCCTGTACCAATTGCAGGCCGGAGAGGCAAGGACAGCCCCGCCGGACTCACGCGCGCTTGCCAGCCCCCCGGGCGGCGGGTAGTTTCCGCCCCTACCGGGTCCCGGGCGCAAGGCGGCGCGAGACCTGCTCTCGGCCGCTCGCGCCGTAGTCCGACCGCGCATCGCCCCCAATGCCCGTCCTTCAGCTCGACGATCAGCAATTCCCGCTCAGCGCGGGTGCCAACAGAATCGGTACCGGTGACGGCGCCGATATCATCGTGCCCGGCTATTCCGGCATTCCGGTGGAGGCCGTGATCGATGGTGGTGGCTCACCCACCATTCGCCGGGCGGAGGACGCTGCCCACGTGCGGGTGAACGGGGTGCTGCTCGGCGCGGAGCCCACGCCCTTGATGCATGGCGACAAGATCGAGTTGGCCGGCCTCGAGCTGCGCTACGCGGACGACAGCAAGGCTGGTGCAACGCAGTTCGTGAGCGCGAGCGAGATCGCTGCCATCACGGGCGCCAAGCGCACCGGCGCGGCGCGCGCCACGGCGGCGTCGGGGGGACGACTCGTGTCACTTGTGGATGGCAAGGAATACAGTGTGCCGGCTGGCGGACTCGTGTTGGGTCGTGATGCAGCATGTGACGTGGTGGTGGCGCAGAACGAGGTATCGCGGCGCCACGCGGAAATCGCTCCGGTGGACGATGGCTACGTGTTGCGCGATACGAGCGCCAACGGGCTGTTCGTGAATGGCGAACGCGTGCAAGGGTCGCACAAGCTGGCCCGCGCGGATGTGATGCGAGTGGGGACGGAGGAATTTCGTTTCTACGCTGACGTGTTGTCGGGGGCGCCCAAACCAGCGGATCCACCGCCGGTGGCACCGGTCGTCGCGGCCCCGGCACCGCCGGCGGATGACCTGCTGGAGATGGAACTGTTGCCGGCAATGCCGGCCAGGCAGGAGGTACCCGCTCCGCTGAACACTCCTGCGCCGGTGCCCATTGCTCCGGCTCCGCCGCTGGTGGCTTCAACGGTTATACCACAGGCCATTCCGGCGGCAAAGGACTCGCGACCCGTGCTGGCGTTGCTGGAGTCAACGAACGAGGGTCCCGGCAAGGGCACACAGTACGAGCTCCGCTCGTCGCTGGGGCACGTGGGCCGCGGTGCCCACAACGATGTGCGCCTGCCGGACGAGAGCGTGAGTGAAACGCACGCGAAAATACAGAAGCGCGACGATGGCTGGTACGTTGTGGACATGGACTCCACGAACGGCACGTATGTTGGCGGATCGCGGGTGAGCGGAGAGCGGAAGCTCGAAGGATCGCCCGATGTGCGGTTTGGCGGGCTGAAGTTTCGCTTTACGGCAGTGGGCGCCGGAACCGCCGCCGAAGTAGAGGCGAAGGGCACGCGCGCCATTGCCGCCATGCCCAGGCCGTCCACCTCTGCCCCGGCGTTCGTGGAGCGTGATTCCACGCCAGTTGCCAGTCCGCCACCGGCTCCTGTGGCGCGTGGCGGTGTACCTGTCTGGGCATGGATCGTGGCTGCGCTGGTGATCGCTGCGGCTGTGGCGTTCTTCCTGCTCAAGGGGCGCGCGTGAAGCTTCTCTATGCGGCGCGAACGGATGTCGGAATGATTCGATCCGGCAACGAAGACAATTTCACGGTGGATGCCATTCCGGAGCGAGGCATCTTCGTGGTGGCCGACGGCATGGGCGGGCATGCGGCTGGTGAGGTGGCGAGCGAGATGGCCGTGCAGATCATCCAGCGCGAGCTTCACCATCTCCTCGCCATCGAGGGCGACAACGTGCCAGCGCTGGTGGGGAGCACGCTGAAGAAGGCAAACCGCGCCATTCACGATCGCACACTGACCGAGGTGGACAAGCAGGGCATGGGCACGACAGCATCCGTGCTGCTCATCGCCGGCCCGCGCTACCTCATTGGCCAGGTAGGCGACTCACGCGTGTATCTCATGCGCGATGGCATGCTGTCGCAGCTCACCAAGGATCACTCCTACGTCCAGGAGCAGGTGGACGCCGGCTTCCTCACGCCGGAGCAGGCGCGGTACCATCCCTACAGCAACGTGATCACGCGCTGTGTTGGTGCGAGCCCCGACGTGGAGCCGGACGTCTACCGCGGCGAGGTACGGAACGGTGACCTGTTCCTTGTGGCGAGCGACGGGCTCACAGGCATGGTGGACGACCGGCGGTTGGGCCAGTTGCTGGGTTCGCGCGCCGAACCGGAGCGCAAGGTGCAGGCGTTGATCTCCGAAGCCAACGGGCGCGGCGGCCTGGACAACATCACGGCGATCATCGTCCAGGTGCTGGACTCGGAACTCACCCCTGCCGGCACGTCCACAGCGGAGTCGCGTCCGGGTGGCTGACGACGAGACCGTTGCGTCCATCGCAGCGCTGTACCTGGGCAACATCCTCTATGCCATCGAGCTCGCCGCCATGTCGCTGGAGACATCCGGCAAGGCAGACGACGCCGCGTACTACCGTGGCATCGGACGCAGCCTGGCGGAAGCGCATGGGCGAGCTCGAAGGCAGTCAGAGAGTCAAACAGTCTGACAGTCGGACAGGACAGCGCACGTCCTCAGCGCAGCAATGTTCCGCTGCCGAGCCGTGACCTGACCTCATCGGCGGGCAGTGAGGCGAGGCGGATGACCGCTGCGCGCGCGACTGGTACCCGGGTCGTCGCGAATATGCGTAGCCAGCGTGCGCTCCCGTAAAGTTCTTCCGACAGCTTCGGCAGGTTCATCGCTCCTTCCCAGCCAGCCGCGGTGAGCCGCCGCACGCTGCCATCGCGACGGCGCACCGGGATGTCGAGCCCCAGCATCTGTGTCTTCATCGGATAGTCGAGCAAGAGTTGTCCGGGCTGGAGGTGCAGTTCGGCCGCGAGCTGATCCTCCACGGCGACGACGAGGTCGCGGTCGTCGGCAATCCACTCGCCGATGCCGGAATCCAGTTCGGCGGCGGGACACTCGAAGACGCGTTTGTAGAGACGACGCTTGCGCAGGTCCGAGAGCAGGGTCGACGGCGTGCGCTCCTCCAGCTCGTGCAGCAGCCCTTCATCGGTGAAGGTGGCGAGCGACTCGGCGTCGAGCGTGCCCGCGCGAAGCGCTTCCTCCACAAGACGCTTGTACATCGCCGTGGCACTCCGCACGGCGTGATGCCAGTAGACATTGCGGTACATCTGGTACTTCGCGAACAGGAGGGATTCCAGCGCCGACAGTCCCTTCTCGAAGATGCCCACCATGGAGGCGCCGCCGTCGGGATTCTCGACCAGCGTGAGGGAGTCGAGCAGCCGCTCCGCGTCGATGTCGCCATAGTTCACGCCGCACATGAACGCATCGCGCTTGAGGTACTCGATCTTGTCGAGGTCGAGCGAGCCGGAAATGAGTCCCTGCAGCGGGCTGGTGCTCCGTCCCCGAATGAGGTCCATGATGGCCCGCGGTGCGTCGTCGCCGAGCGCGTCGCGAAGGATGGCGGACACCGGACCCTGCATGATGAGTGGGCGCGCGACTTCCTCGTGGTGCACCGCGCCGATTTCCTCGAGCGCATGCGAGAACGGGTAATGCCCGATGTCGTGGAGCAGCGCCGCGTATCGCACGAGGCGACACTGGTGGGGATCGAGCGCGCTCGCGCCGTCGTGGTCACCGAACAGCGTGAGCGTGCGTCGCGCAAGATGGTAGGTGCCGAGGGCGTGCTCGAAGCGCGAGTGGCTGGCGCCGGGATAGACGAGGTAGGCGAGGCCGAGTTGTCGCACATACCGCAGGCGCTGAAATGCGGGAGAATCGACGAGGCGCAGCGCGACGGGGTCCACCCGGATGTTGTTCCAGAGGGGGTCGCGGATGATCTCGTCGGGCATTGGATGGGGGAAAGGGGGGAACGGCGCGTTCGCTGGACGGGGGAGCGGCCTGCTGTCCAGCGAGGCGCGGAGCGCCAATGCGCGCCGTCCCCTGTCAAGCGAGCAAAGCGAGCGTGCCGTCCCCGGGTTTACCCCCGCGGCCCGGCAGCCTTGATGCTTTCCGCCACGCTGCCGAACTTCTCGAAGTTTGTCCGGAACATCCCGGCGAGCTGCTTTGCCTGAGTGTCGTATGCCGCGCCGTCGCTCCACGTCGCACGCGGATCGAGCACTTCGTTCGGCACACCCGGTACGGTTTGCGGAATGGCCAGGCCGAACACCGGATCAGTGCGCGTAGCGATGCCGTCCAGCTTTCCATCGAGCGCGGCGTGCACCATGGCGCGGGTGTGCCCCAGCTTCATGCGCTTGCCCACGCCGTAGGCGCCGCCACTCCAGCCCGTATTCACCAGCCAGACATTGCAGCCATGCTCGTCAATGAGGCGACCGAGCATCTCGGCGTACTTCGTGGGATGCCACACGAGGAACACGGCACCGAAGCACGAAGAAAACGTCGCTTGTGGCTCGGTGACACCGCGTTCCGTGCCCGCCACCTTCGCGGTATAACCGGACAGGTAGTAATACATGGCCTGGTCGCGCGACAGCTTCGCCACCGGGGGCAGCACGCCGAAGGCGTCTGCCGTGAGGAAGATGATGTTCCGCGGATGCCCACCGCGTCCCGAGGGCACGTAATTGGGGATGTAGTGCAGCGGATACGACGCGCGCGTGTTCTCCGTGATGCTCTGGTCCTCGAACTTCACCTTTCGCGTAACGGGGTCGAGCACGACGTTCTCGAGGATGGTGCCGAACATCTGCGTGGTGCGATAGATGTCCGGCTCGCCTTCGGCGGAGAGGTTGATCACCTTCGCGTAGCAGCCGCCTTCGTAGTTGAACGTGCCTTCGGGCGCCCATCCGTGCTCGTCGTCACCGATGAGCGAGCGCGACGCATCGGCGGAGAGTGTCGTCTTGCCCGTGCCGGAGAGGCCGAAGAAGAGCGCTGTGTCGCCCGCGGGTCCGATGTTGGCCGAACAGTGCATGCTCAGCACACCTTGGCGTGGCATGTAGTAGTTCATCACGGTGAACATGGCCTTCTTCAACTCGCCGGCGTACCGCGTGCCGCCAATGAGGATCATGCGCTCGGCCAGGTTCAGCACGATGAATGTTCCGGAGCGCGTGCCGTGCCGTGCCGGGTCGGCCTGGAATTCAGGCGCGTGCAGCACCGTGAAGTTGGGGGCGAACTCCGCGAGCGCGGCGAGTTCGGGGCGCACGAACATGTTGCGCACGAACGCCATGTGCCACGCGTTCGGCGAGACGTAGCGCACGCTGAGCCGGTAGTGCGGGTCGGCGCCGCAGTAGAGGTCCTGCACGAAGAGGTCGTCGCGCCCGCTGAGATACTGTTGCACGTCGTCGCGGAGCGTATCGAAGTGCTCGGGCGTGATGGGCTGGTTGACCTTGCCCCAGTCCACGTCGGCTTCGGACGAGGGCTCCTTGACGACGAACTTGTCATTGGGCGAGCGGCCAGTGTGCGGCTTGGTGACGGCGACGAACGGTCCCATGTCGGCAAGCTGTCCTTCACCGCGCTCGACGGCATGCTGCACGAGGACAGGCGTGACATGATTCCAGTGGACCTTGCCCTTGGGCGTGAGCCCCTGAGCCGCGAGACTGCCGTGCGAACCCGTGTGCGGTTGTGTCATCGTTTCCGTCGCCATCGCTTGAATCTCGTAAAGGGGAGAGCTGGAGGCGCGATTGCGCCCGCGAAGCTCAGAGTCTCGAAAACATCGTTGGGGCGGCGCCCGCGGGGGCAAAGACCGGCTCCACCGACTGGGTGCGCTCCTGTGCGTCCACAACGGCCACGGCGGCCATGTTGACGATGTCCTGCACGTCCGCTCCACGCTCCAGCACGTGCACCGGCCTGCGCATGCCGAGCAGGATGGGGCCGATCGCGGTGGCCCCGCCGAGGTGGTGCAGCAGCTTGTACGCGATGTTGCCGGCGCTCAGGTTGGGGAAGATCAGGACATTCGCCTGGTCCTTGAGCGTATTGAACGGATAGTCGCGCATGAGGATCTCCGGATCAAACGCTGTGTCCGCCTGCATCTCGCCGTCGACCACCAGGGACGGGTCCCTCTCTTTCAGAATCTGGGCCGCGCGCGCCATTTTCTCCGCATCCGGGTGCTTCACGGAGCCGAAGTTGGAAAACGACAACATGGCGATCCGGGGCACGATTCCCATGGTCCGCGTGATCCGGCTGGCCGCGAACGCGATCTGGGCCACCTGTTCGGCGGTGGGGTCGATGTTCACGGTGGTGTCGGCGCAGAACACTACATGGCGCTCCGTGACGAGCATGTACATGCCGCTCACGAGCTTAGCGCTCGGGTGCGCGCCAATCACCTGGAGCGCAGGGCGAATGGTTTCCGGGTAGTGCATGGTGACGCCGGAGAGCAAGGCGTCGGCATCGCCACGGGCCACCATGCACGATCCGAAGTAGTTGCCGTTGAACAGCTGGCGTCGCGCCTCGTCCAGTGACAGTCCCTTGCGCTGCCGCAGCTGCCACATGTAGTGCGCGTAGTCATCCCGGCGCGCGGAGGTGGCGGGGTCGTCGATGGCGATGCCGTCCAGCGAGATGCGATGCTCCGCCGCGATGCGCTGGATGGTATCGGGGTTGCCCAGAAGGATGGGATGCGCGATGCCATCGTCCACGAGGATGGCGGCGGCACGCATGATCTTGGGCTCCTCACCTTCAGGGAAGACGATGCGCCTGGGGTCGCGCATGGCGCGGTTGATGAGCCCGCGCATGATGCCGCGGGCGCGGCCCAGGCGGCCTTCGAGCTGTTCGCGATAGCCTTCGAGGTCGATGAACTCGCGGGCAACGCCACTGGCGACGGCGGCCCATGCCACCGCGGGCGCCACCCAGAGGAGCACGCGCGGGTCGAAGGGGAAGGGAATGAGATAGTTGGCGCCGAAGTGCACGTTGCGCAGGCCGTACAGCGCCGCGACTGCATCGGGCACAGCCTGCTTGGCCAGCGACGCGAGCGCACGCGTCGCCGCCATCTTCATCTCCTCGTTGATCTCGGTGGCGCGCACGTCGAGTGCGCCGCGGAAGATGAACGGGAAGCCGAGGACGTTGTTGACCTGGTTGGGATAGTCGCTGCGTCCGGTGGCGATGATGGCGTCGTCGCGGGTCGCGAGCACTTCTTCCGGCGTGATCTCGGGCACCGGGTTGGCCAGCGCGAAGATGATGGGGCGCGCCGCCATGGTGGCCACCATGGCGCGCGTCATCGCGCCCGCGACGCTGAGCCCCACGAACACATCGGCGCCCACGAGGGCGTCGGCGAGGTTTCGCGCGCTGGTGTGCGCAAGGAACCGCGCCTTGTATGGGTCCATGTCTCCTTCCGTACGGCCCTCGAAGATGACGCCGGCCCTGTCGCACATCAGGATGTTTTCGCGCTTCACGCCGAGCCGCACGTAGTGCTCGGCGGTGCTGATGGCTGCGGCGCCGGCGCCCGAGAACACGACCTTCACCTGCGCGATGTCCTTGCCCGCGATCTCGAGTGCATTGAGCAGTGCCGCGCCGGAGATGATGGCCGTGCCATGCTGGTCGTCGTGGAACACCGGGATGCCCATCGTCTTCCGGAGCGTCTCCTCGATGTAGAAGCACTCCGGCGCCTTGATGTCTTCCAGGTTGATGCCGCCCACCGTGGGCTCGAGCAACTGGCAGAACTTGATGACGTCGTCAGGGTTCTCGGAGCCCACCTCGAGGTCGAAGACGTCGATGTCGGAGAATTGCTTGAAGAGGTTGGCCTTGCCTTCCATGACCGGCTTTCCGGCCAGGGCGCCGATGTTGCCGAGTCCCAGGACAGCGGTGCCGTTGGTCACGACGGCGACCAGGTTGCCCTTGGAGGTGTACTTGTAGACGTCGTCCGGATTGTCCTTGATCGCCAGGCACGGCTCGGCCACGCCGGGCGAATAGGCGAGCGACAGGTCGCGCTGGTTGTTGAGCGGTTTCGTGGGAACGACCGCGATCTTGCCGGGTCGTCCGCGCGAGTGATAGTCGAGGGCGTCGTCGCGTTTGGTCATGGGCAGGGGAGAAAGGTAGTCGGTTGGTCGGGGGGGGTTCCATCCCAGGCCGCTGCTTGTCACCGTCGTTGCGCGCAAGGCGGCGTGTACCCGCGATTGGCGCTTTCATCCATGGATTGCGAAGTTGCCGATGTCGCCCGCGTTCGCGCCGCATCTGCCGGTCCCGGAGGCGATGAGCGGTGGTCCCGCCCTGGTCGCGCTGAATCCGGGTCGTGAGACAGCGGGCCCTGACAATCGTCCCGCGAGTCGCAAGGATCTTCATGGGCACCCGTCGATTAGCCACGAAACCAAAACGATGCCCTGGTAACCAATTTCCGCCGGCGGTCGTCGGTCAGTCCGGAGCACACCTTTTGCCCACGCGGTTGGCCGCTGCCCCCCTTGCGATGGAACACTTGCAGACTAACGCAGCAGAATCACACGCAGAACGGGCGGATTGCTCTGATGTCTCTCCCCTACTATCTTGCGGCCGTGCCGACGCCGCTTCTTCGCCGTGCGGCCTTCGCTCTCTGGGGCCTGTTTCAGGTGGCCGCGCCAGCAGCAGCGTCGATCGCAGATGTCCGGGTGGAGCGCGAAAGCGCTCCCGCTGTCGCGCATGCGGAGTCGCGGACGCAAAGTTCCTGTCGGCCAGTGCATTCGGGCAGTTGCGCCTTGTGCGAGGTAGTGCAGCGCTTGGCTGCCCCGGCGCGAGAGCCTTCGCTTCCCCGATTTGCCTCGCTAGATCATGAGGCGCGTGCTACGTCAGTGTACGCTTCGTGCCCAGCGGAGCGCGGGGGTGAGCCAGGGCCGAGGGCGCCTCCACTCGCATAGTCGGACTCTCGGCGCGTGACGAACATTCGTCGCCGACGCCCTCATCGCGGCTACCGCGCCTAAGTGCGCCCGCGTGACGTGCAGTCACTTCACACAATTGAGAGATTATGCGACCCTTTCGACATGCCCTCCTGGGCATCTTTGTCGTAGCAACGACCGCACGCGCCCAATCCGACAGTTTGGCGCGACGCCAGCAACGCATGGTGGATTCACTCGCCGCCTCCGTCAAGGCGCTGCAAGAGCGTGTGGATAGCCTTGCAAGTGCTCCTGCCCCAGCGACCGTGCCTTCTCGGTCTAGTGGTGCGTATATGAACACCGGCTTTGACGCGTTGACTGACGTTGGGTGGTCGACCACCAAGGATGTCCCCACGTTACAGCGAGGAGATCACGACCCGCGCGTGCGCGGATTCACGGTCCCGAACGTTGAGCTCACGTTCGACGCCGCCGTCGATCCGTACTTCAAGGCATTTAGCGCCATCGTGACGAAGCTCACCGAGCGCGGAGAAACCACTATCGAGGTAGAGGAGGCATGGGCGCAGACAACGTCCCTGCCGTACAACCTCCAAGTGAAGGCGGGCCAGTTTCTGGGCGATTTCGGGCGCCAGAATGCCCAGCATCCGCATGCGTGGTCGTTCGTCGACCAGCCGCTCGTCCTGAACCAGATGTTCGGTCCTGACGGGTTGCGAGGTCAAGGCGCGCGCGTCTCCTGGCTCGTTCCCACCGACGCGTATGTCGAAACCAGTCTGTCGGTCATCAACAGCCTTGGCGGGACGACCTACAGCTTCCGGTCAGACGAGTCGGGCGAGATTCACGGAGGCGCACCGGTAGATCGGCCCGTAGATGGTATTTCCGATCTGCTCCTGGTTCCCCGTGTGACGGGCTCGCTCGACCTGAGCGACACCCAAACGCTGGTGATCGGTGCTTCCGGCGCGTTCGGCCCGAATAATTCAGGGCCCAGCGCGCGCACACAGATTTTCGGACTCGATGCGTACTACAAATGGAAGCCGGAGGTCGCTGCCGTCGGCTTTCCGTTCGTATCGGTACAAGGCGAGGCGCTGACGCGACGGTACGACGCAGCTCCCAGAACTTCAGCCGCCGCAATTGACCTCTCCGGAGAAACTCTCAGCGACTGGGGAGCATATATCCAGGCTCTCTGGGGTATCAGACCGCGGATCATCGCAGGTGTACGCCAGGACGTGGCACGATACGGTTCAGCCCGATTTGCCCTGGATACGCGCGTGAATCGAGATCGGACATCGCCGAACTTCACGTGGTATCCCTCGGAGTTTTCCAAAATTCGTCTGCAATACAACTACGACCGGCTCGCCGGGCGGCGAGACGAGCACTCCTTGTGGCTTCAATTCGAGTTCATGATGGGCGCTCACGGCGCCCACAAATTCTAGGGTGACTTTCAAATGACATACTGGACTCTTCCAGGACTCGCCGCGGCCCTCGTATTCGCTGTTCCGCATGCTACTGCGCCCATCTCCAAGAAACTCAACGTCGTGACGACAACGCCCGATCTTGGTGCCCTCGCACGTGAGATAGGTGGCGATGCAGTTGACGTAAAGACACTTGCCAAGCCGTCGGAAGATCCGCACTTCGTGGATGCAAAGCCGAGCCACATCGTGACGCTCAACAGAGCCGACGTACTCATCGAAGGCGGAGCAGAGCTGGAGCAGGGGTGGCTTCCACCATTACTTGAAAATGCCCGAAACGACCGGATCGGTGCTGGTGCGCCCGGCCTTGTGATCGCCTCCCAAGGCATTCATATGCTCGAGGTGCCAGCCACCTTGGACCGGTCGCACGGTGACGTTCACTCTCAGGGCAATCCACACTTCCTGATTGATCCGGTCGACGCAAAGATCGTTGCTACACACATTGCGGATCACTTTACTCGAGTGGACCCAGCCGACGCGGCGGTGTTCAAGGCGAACCTTGCGAGGTTCAACGCCGGCGTTGACGCCAAGATGGCGGATTGGCAGCGGCTGCTCGCACCATACAAGGGCGGAAAGGTCGTCACGTACCACAACGATTTTATTTACTTCGCAGAGCGCTATCACCTCGATGTTGTGGAAACGCTCGAGCCAAAGCCTGGCATTGCGCCTTCTCCAGCTCACATGGCCAAGGTGATTGGAACGATGAAGAGAACCAATGCACGCCTTGTACTCGTTCAACCTTATCAGAATAGGAAGACTGCCGAGACGGTGGCGCGCGAGGCAGGTGGTGTCGTGGTTGACTTCTCCCAGCAGCCGGGAGCTGTCAAGGGCACGGATACCTATGTTGGACTGATGGACGCCCTGGTGAAATCCATTGCTACTGCATTCCAGACCAAGCCGTGAGCGAGTTCGCCATCGCGTGGGCAGTGATGAAGTGGCCACTCGCCGCCTGCCTCCTGTTGCCTCCGTTGCTCGTGTATCTCGGCCTCCACGTCGTCCGGCGTGAAGTCATTTTTGTTGATCTCGCGCTGGCTCAGGTCGCGACGATGGGCACCTGCATTGCGCTCATCATGGGCTTTCAGTTCAATGACATCGCGACGTTTTTCATCTCCCTCGGGGTCACGTTCGTAGCGGCCGCCCTGTTCAGTTGGTCGCGTAACGTCGAGCGGCACGATGTGCCGCAGGAGGCGATCATCGGCATCACATTCGTCGTGGCGGCCGCGGGAGTGATTCTCTTGCTCAGTCGCGTTGCGGGCGGCAAGGAGGAACTCGAACACCTGCTGACCGGAGACATCCTCAACGTGACGCGTGCCGATGTGCTGAAGCGCGCTGGTACGTTCGCTGCCCTGGCGATCTTTTACGGAGCGTTCCATCGGCGTTTCGCGCTTCTCTCTGGCGACTTACGTGAGGCGCTCGACGCCGGCATCAATGTGCACCTGTGGGATTTCCTGTTCTACGCAGCGTTTGCACTAGTCGTGGTAAGCTTCGTTCGCCTCGCGGGTGTGCTTCTCACGTTCGCCTATTTGATCGTGCCTGCGGTGTGCGCTGTGATGCTTGTTCGGTCATGGCGGGCGCGGTTGATCGTCGGTTGGGGCATTGCTGCGGCGGCAAGCCTGGCTGGTTTATATGGATCGTACAAACTGGATCTGCCGACTGGTGCCGCTATCGTCGTCGCCTGCGGTATTGCGCTCGCCGTTGTTGGTACCATCGCCTCGATTCGGAAGCCAAAGGGCTTGGTTGGCGAGGCGCGCCCCTGACGCTGAGCACTCTGGCGCTTTGAGAGTGGCGTTTGCGGCGGTGTGGCAGTGACACCGGATGGCCAACAGACTTATTCACCGCCGGCTTTCCTCACGAGTGTTGCAGTTGGCGTCGGCCCCGTTGCGCGGTATCATACTTTAAACGCATCCAGTGAGTTCAAATGGCACCGCGGGAACGGCCGGAAGACAAGTTGAACATCGGGAAACCGCGTCTCCAGGATACCTTACGCCTGTCAGCCGCCGGAAGTGGAATGATGCTCGGCGATCTCGAGCATCGTGTCCTGGAGGCGGTCTGGTCTGTCAAGCGTCCGATGACGGCGCGCGGCATCCACGAACGAGTGGCCCGTACGCACGATGTCGTGTACATCACGTGTGTCACCGTCGCGAATCGCCTGGTCGAGAAGAAGCTGCTCCGCCGCGACAAGAAAGATGAGCTGTATCACTATGCGGCGACGCTGTCTCGCGAGGAGTTTGCCGCATACGCATCACGGTATGTCGTCCAGCGTATCGTAGGGCTGGGTCCTGCCGCTGTAGCGTCGTCACTCGTTGATGTGCTGGCCGAGGCAGCGCCGGAGCAACTTGCCGAGCTTGGTCGGCTGGTGCGTAGGAAGCTGCGCGATCTCGATGAGTAGCATTGTGGGTGCGCAGTCCTTTGTCGGGCGGTCACTGCGCGCACGAGAGCAGACGCGACGACGCGCGATCCTCGTGGGCATCGGCACACTTATCGTGCTCGGGACGAGCCCCGTGTTTGGCCACCACGTGCTGTCCGGGACGGTACCCGCGCTGATCGGTCGCGATCACATCGCGGGGATCTGCCTCATTGCGCTGCATCAACTTCTGGCGCCGGTGCACCTGGGATTTCACATCGTCCTCGCCCTTGGGCTCTCCTACGCGATTGTTGATCGGGTGAAGGCGGCCGTTGCGGCACGAAGAACGCTTCGGGCGCTCGATAGTCGGCCCGCGCCGGAGGACTCGATCATCTCCCGTGCCGCGGTACGGGCCGGCTTGTTGAGAGGAGACGTACTTGTCGTCTCCGGCCTTCCCAATCCCGCCTTCACCGCTGGATGGTGGCGTCCGCGCGTGTACGTGGCGGCCGAGATCGCCGACGTACTGGACGAAGAGCAGGTGACCGCTGTGCTCGCGCATGAGGCTGCGCACCTGGCGCGGCGCGATCCCCTTCGCCTCTCCGTTCTACGGTTCCTCGCGCACACGCTTTTTTACCTGCCGGCGTTCCGGAGGCTTGCCGAGGACGCTGCCGACGAAGCAGAGATTGTGGCGGACGACGCGGCAGCGCGCGAGCGTCCGCTCGTGCTCGCCGAAACGCTGGTGATCCTCGCGACCGTCTTTGGGAGGGGGAGCACGGTGCAGTCATCGACCGCTGGGTCCCTTGAGGCGTTCGCTGTGGGTTTTCAGAGTCTTGGACTGATCGATCGACGAGTTCGCCGGCTGACGGGCGAAGACGTGCCCGTCCGAACACACGTCACGGCTGGCTCTCTGGTCGGGGCGGGCGCGCTCCTGACGGCCATCGTGCTTTCGGGCCTGATCATGGCGCACCCGCTGCCGCCGGCTGTGGTTGTCGACGGGGGATTATTCGCTACGCCGGATGCCGCCGAGCGCGGTAGCATGCCGTTGGCGGGGCACGCCGCGCACGGCGACCACTGCGGCCATCACCACGCGCTCGCCTTCTCGCACCTGTTTTGCCTCGGGGCCGGCTCGCATACCGCGGAGAGCCCGTGCCCGCATTCGGGACTGGCGGCACTCCAGACCGGCGCTCCCACTAGCTGACGCGCGCGCCGCGCGGCACCCGTTGGCCCCAGCATGCTACCTGCGCGCGCTGGTTGAAGCGCTCTGGGCAAATCAGCACGCGGGGAACGCTTTGAGCTGATCAGGTGTTTTATGCTGCATAAACGACGGTATCGGACTTGCACGTGCCACCGCGCCACACGGCCTGCTTGCCGGAGGCCGACCCCTGAGGACACTCATTGTGATCACGACGGTAATTCGCCGAATGCTCTCCCCCCTCGCGATGTTGCGCGCCGTACTGGCCACGTCATCGGTCCTTGCACTTGTTCTCCTCGTCCCCCGCACGGCGCACGGGCAGACGGACTACTACAACACGGATCGCGGACGCCCCGTGCAGGTCGAGGATGCCTACGTCACCGAGCGCCACGCATTCGAGCTCAAGCTTGCGCCGGTGCGCCTCGAACGGACGGACGGCGGCGCCTACAACTGGGGACTCGAGCCCGAGATTGCCCTCGGCATTTTCCCGCGTACGCAGGTGGAGCTGGGTCTCCCGCTCGCCTTCATGGAGCAGGGCGGTGTACGACGGAGCGGCATCGCGGGGCTCGACCTCTCGGTAATGCACAACTTCAACGTGGAGACGGAGGGGTTACCCGCCCTCGCGCTCCGCGCCGATGTGCTCGCCCCCATCGGCAACCTGGCCGCCGATCGCGCCTACTCCTCCCTCACGGGAATTGCCACGCGCACGTACTCATCCGCACGCTTTCACGTGAACGGGCAGTACACTTTCGGTGCCTCGCCAGCAACGCCGCCCAGCGGGACGACGCCGCTGGGCGGCCCGGGGGCGCTTGATGTGTCGCGCTGGTTCGTCGGCGCCGCGATTGACAAGGCGTATCCGCTCAGCTCATTCCTGGTCACAGCAGAGTTCTATGGTCGCAAGCCGCTGGACTCAAATATGGCGGTGGAGTACACCGCTGGTACCGGGACTCGCTTTCAGGTGAGCCCGACGCTTGCGCTCGACGGCGGATTTGGCAGACGATTGAACGGCCCTGAGCTTGGATGGTATGTCACGTTCGGCAGCGCGTATGCGTTCAGCATCCCGGCGCTCTTTCCCGGCGGCCGATGATTGCCGCGCTGCGTGACCATCCTAGCGGGGCGACATTCGCGCGCCTTGCGCCCGGCGCTCATCACGTGCGCGTCCCTTTGGAGGCACCAAGGCACATGACACACCAACATCACGCCGCAGCTCCCCGCGCGCGGCATACCACCCTGCGCCAGATCGCCGCAGCCGGACTCCTCGGCGCCGGCGCGCTCGTCATATCCCTCGCCGTGCCCGCCTCGGCCGGCGCGCAATGGTCTACTGCCTACGAACAGTACTACCTGCCGGGGAAGTTCAACTGGACGTTCCGGACCACTTATCCGGCGGCGGACCGGCTGTTCAACGCCTTCGACTACGGGCACGCGATCCTGTACGAGCGGCTCTATAACGACGCGCACGCGCCGGCCTCCGGGCTGGAGCATGATGAGTACGACTTCATTACGAAGAAGCTGCTCGTGAGTCCGCCAAGGCTGCCGCTCGCCGAAGCCGCGATCGAGATCAACTACGCCAAGATTGCCCCGGAAGCAAAGATGATGTTCGACTGGGCGCACTTGCTACACCGGCAGATCTACGACGTGCTCAGCTCCGAGAACATGTCGCAAGCCGACAAGGATGCGAAGATCGCCGAGCTGGTGGCGTACTACAAGTCACGTCCGGACCTGGCGTTCAGCTCGGTGCCCAAGAGCATGGAATTGATGGAGGGGCAGCCGTACTCTCTGGCCTTCCGTCAGGGGTACCCAAAGTTCAACGGCTTGATCTGGGGCTATCACTGGCTCCAGGTAGGGTTGTACGAACCGCTGATGGTCGGGAAGACCCAGGAGGAGCGGCAAGCCGGCGTAGCCGCGGCAGTCACGCGATTCCGGCAGATGCTGGAGAACGCACCGGAGCACATGCCGCGCATCATGCCGATGACGGCGGGCATCGCGCCCACCTTCGCGAAGCGATATCAGGAAGCGGCGATCATCTTCGACAACCTCCACGCGATGCACGACGTGGTGTCGGACATCCTCTCCAATGACAAGGTGGCCCACGATCAGAAGCGCGCGGCCATTCTCGAGGCGGGCAGCCGATATCGTGATGCGACGTCCTTTCCCATGAGCGTGGCTGAGTGGTCCACGATGGGCGAGATGATGGGCATCGAGAACATGGGCGGCCCCGCGGTGGGGATCCTGCCTGGCTGGCCGACGCCGACGCTCGCGCGCGGTGCCAGCATGCTGGAGGCCATGAAAGGAATGGCAGGGATGGGGGGAATGAGCGGAATGTCGCACGGGGCGCATGCCGGCGCGGCGAAGCCGATGGCGGGAATGTCGATGCCAGCGACGAGCATGCCCGGCATGAAGATGGATTCAGCGTCGGGCGCGCATGCAGGGATGCAACACGACGCGATGCAGGGGATGAAAATGGGTGATTCTGCGTCGGCGGGGTCGCATGCTGGCATGCCGGGAATGGTGGGCCATGATTCGGCCATGATGCGGCTCCATGCGCGCATGATGAGCGACCCGGTCATCCGCGACCGCATGATGGCTGACACGGCGATGCGCCGCATGATGTCGGAAATGAAACCGGGTCAACCGATGATGGGTGACAGGTCCCATGCCGAGGCGATGAAGGGAATGAGCGCCATGCCTGGAATGACGCACCAGGCGCACGCGAAGACCGGGAAGGCGCTGGCTGCACGTCCCACTCGAGGCACGACGAATACAGCGGGCGTCAAAGCGAGGAAGAAGGCCCGGGCTCCGAAGCCCATGCCAGGGATGTCCGGCATGGACATGAAGGGAATGCCGCCGATGAAGCCCTGATGGGCATGCGGCATTTCCCCCGTCGAATGATTCGACACCTCCTCCTGGTGATCGTCGCGCTGATGGTGCCCGTTGTCGCGAAGGCGCACGGACGGCTGAAGAGCGCATTTCCCGCCGATGGCGCGCATCTCTCGCAGGTGCCGCGCATTATCCGCCTGGACTTCTCGGAGGCACCCGACCTCGCATTCTCGTCTATCCGCCTGACAGGTGCCGACGGTCGCGCGGTGCCGATCGGCACGGTGGGCTATGCCGCCGACTCCAAGCGCAGTCTCGTGGTCCCGATCGCAGGAGTCATCAACGCGGGAACCTATACGATCGCGTGGCAAATGGCCGGCGACGACGGCCATCCGGTGCGCGGCCAGCTGCAATTCGTCGTCGCCCCCGGCGCCATGGACGCGGGGATCTCACCCACCGGTGTCGTGCCCGCGTCCCCAACGACTGGTGCGCCATCCGACACCGCGATGATGGCGGGTATGCATCACGACCCTGTTACCATGCCCACCGGAGCGGGATTCGATGCGGAGTCACCGCTTTACGTCGTCATCCGCTGGCTCCAGTTCGTCGGACTGCTGATCGCGATCGGTGCGGTGACGTTCCACACCTTCGTACTGGCGCGCATCCGACGCGATCCCGCATCTGAGGGCGAGGCGCACGAACCAGCATTATTGGCGGACGTAGAAGGACGCGCGGCGTCGATCGGGTTTTCGGCATGCGTCGCGCTGGTGATCATGCTGGTACTGCGCCTCGCGGCCCAGGGCTATGCGATGCACGGGTCGGATGGGGCCTTCAATCCGACGCTCATGGGCACCATGGTAAGCCGGACGATGTGGGGATGGGGCTGGCTGCTTCAGGTGGCCGGAGTCGGGTTCGCAGCCGCGGGCTTTCGCATGGCGCGGCACACCGTCGTCTTCACAGTGGCCAAGGGGCCGGCGTCGCCGCGCGGACAGACGCATGTGTGGTGGCGGCTCGCCGGTCTCGGCGCCGTGCTCCTCGCATTCTCATCCGGACTTTCGAGCCATGCCTCCGCCGCACCCAGACTGCGGACGCTGGCCATGCTCACCGACGGCATCCACGTGCTGGGGGCGAGCAGTTGGCTGGGAACGCTCTCCGTGGTGCTGTTCGCGGGGCTGGCAATTTCCGCCGCGTACCCGGCGTCAGTCGGCGCACCGTTTGTGCGCGACCTCATTCGTGGCTTCTCTCCCGTGGCGCTCGTGAGCAGCGGCCTAGCGGCGACGACTGGTGTGTTCGCCGCCTGGCTGCACGTCGGCACGATTCCGAACCTGTGGGGCACGCGCTATGGCATCACCCTGATGGTCAAGCTCACGATCCTCGGCGTAGTGGCACTCACCGGCTTCTACAACTGGCGTTTCGTGCTCCCCCGGCTCGGTACCGGCGAGGCGACGGCCAGCCTGCGGCGCTCCGCGCGCGTAGAAGTGGCCGTGGCGGTGCTCGTGCTGCTCGTTACGGCGGTGCTGGTGGCCACGCCCACGTCCATGGACATGGTGATGTAACGACGCCGCTCCTCATCCGAGGACGGGTCGCAATCTTTCGACAGGAAACAGGCACATGCCACAGGTCAAGGACCCCGTCTGCGGAATGATGATCGATTCCGCCAGCGCCGCGGCATCGTCGGAGCATGACGGAATGACGCACTCCTTCTGCAGCGCGGCGTGCAAGCAGAAGTTCGACGCGAACCCGGCGGCGTATGCCGGGTCGATGCAGCATTGACTGGTCGCGCATTCACCGACGTGACGTGGCGCCCC